>NZ_BCBW01000033.1:0-134345 GCF_001315805.1 Olleya sp. ITB9 | reverse complement strand
CCGTTTCAGAGCTTTATCAATTCTCTCATAAATTGATTATTCAGCACTGTAAATATACTGATTATGAGTGATATATGAAATACGTAGAACTACGTATTTTTTATTTGTAGTAGGTATCAAAAAAAAGCCCTAAAACAGTAAACTGTTTTAGAGCCTTATCAATTCTCCCAAAATTGATTAATAACCATCGTAAAGGTATAATCAATTTGGGACTTATAAAATACGTAGAACTACGTATTTTTAATAACCTCTTTATTAAGATTAGCCCATAACATTAATTCGTTATGAGACCTTTTTAGATCAAGTTTTTTTACAATATTACTACGGTGTTTTTCAATGGTTCTAGGAGAACTCATAAGTTGTTTTGAAATATCTGTAGTGCTTAATTTTTCAGCTAAAAGCTTTACTACTTTAATTTCTGTAGGTGTAAGCTTTTCTAATAACGAGTCGCTACTATATGTAACTTTTGAGTTTAAATACGAAGCTATTTCTTCACTAAAATAAGGTTCTCCTTTTATAACATTAGCAATGCATGTTTCTATTTCTTCAACTGCAAACTCTTTTAAAATGTAACCATACACGTTACAAGCTCTAGCTTTATCAAACAAATGCTCTTCATTATCAAAGGTAATTAGTATGATTTTGGTTTCTAATTCATTTTTAAAACAAGCTTCTGCAACTTCTAAACCAGTCATTTTTGGCATTCTTATGTCCAATAACGCAACGTCTGGTTTTAATTTTACAATTAAATTATATGCTGTTTGACCATCTTTAGCACTTCCTATAATATTAAAACCTTTAGAAGTAATAAAGTCTGATAAACCTCGTAGCATTAAAGGGTGGTCATCTGCGATGACAATGGAAACACTCATGTTTTTTTATTTTTTTGGGAGTTGATTGAGAGTATTAAAATTATAAAAAACTAACATGTTAGACTAATTTTTTTAAATACAAATACTTTTTTTCGTAATCTATAATAGCTTTTACTTTTTTTAAAATGTCTGCTCCAATTATACCATCAACAGTTTGTGCGTTGTGGTTTGATAGTGCAAGGTTAACGTGGCTTAAATCAAATAATACTAAAGCTAGTTTATTTATTTTTATTTTACCTATCTTAATAGTATTATTCTTGGATACTTGCGTTTGCATATCTGTAGCTCCAGCTCCAGCAGCTAATATTTTAGAGTCTTTAACCTTTTTTAGTATAAATTTTGGAGTCGCTTCAAATCCAACACAACTGTTTGATGCTCCTGTATCTAAAATAAAAAAACCTTTAATTCCGTTTATAGAAGCTTTGACTTCAAAATGGTTGGTTTTTGTTAATTTTAATTTGACTCTAGTATAACCTTTATCAAATAAAAAATCCTTTAAACTATTATCCATTTATCTTTTTCGTATTACAAAGTATAAAAGTAAAGCAATTGCCATACCAACAAAAGTAAAAAGAAGATAATTTAAGTTATAAGTGTTGTTTTTTGCTGTAACTGCACCATAATATATAAACGGACTCCAGTAATAAGGAGATTTCTTAATGTTAGAAATAGCTTTATTATTTAGGTAATCTATTTTTGATAAATGATTAGCAACAAAAGCAGAATGTGTTGACTTGTAATGTTTATAAAAAGAAGCCATGACTTGAGAGGTAGATAAATCATTAATTTTCCATAAAGAAAATAAAATATTCTCTATTCCAGCGTACTGAAAACCTCTAGGTAAATTCATACTACCTTCTCCTTTGTGTAATCTACCAATACCAGTTTCGCAAGCACTTAAAACTACTAAGTTGTTGTTTAATTTAAGGCTGTATAATTCGTTTAAAAATAATTTTTGATCAATAAAGTCTATGTTAGCTGGTATTCTAAAAGTTCCGCTATTGGCATGTGTTGATAAGTGTAATACATCATAATTTTTTGCCTGTTGTAAAGCTTCATTTTTAGTAGCTTTGTTATACATCAAAAACTTTGCGTTACTATTTTTTTTGATGCTTTCTGCCTCTTTTAAAGAGTGGGTTAGTGTCGTATTTGTGTTTTCAAAAACAGGAAACACACCTAATACTTTATTACTGTAAATAAAAGGATTTTGATTTAGGTAAAATAATGCACTTGTGTTATGGGCTAATACTTGTGTTTTGGCCACAAAAGGCATTTTAGAAAAGCTTTGTGTAGATGTTTGTTGGGTTAAAAGTGTTTCAAAAGGAATAAAATTTAAAAAGCTATCTGCAATCACAATAACATTAGTTTGTCCCTTCACATGATTAAATCCTAACAATTGATATAACTGATAAGCATCAGTAGTATATTGGGTTATATTATTATTAATGTTAGAAGAATTATCAAAATACGTTATGTAGTTAGTTATAGCAGTTTCAAATTCAGGAGTTTTTTTTATTTTAAAAAAAGCTATCGCTTTCGCGGAAATTTTAAACTGAAATATAGTTGTTTCACCATAAAAATATTCGATTAAAATAGCTTGGTCTTCTGCTAATTTTTGCTGTAGTTTTTTAATTGAAACTTCAGATGGATTTATACCTGAGTACTTTAGATTAATTTGATGATTTAACTGTTTTAAAGTTTGACTAACCTCTAATAAATCTTGACTTAAACTATTTATTAGTTTGGCGTCTTGTTGGTATTGTGCTTTTATCAATTTATTGGTTAATCGCTCTTGTTCCTGTAATCGGATTTGCTCTTGTATTAATAAACTGTCTTTTGGGTGTAATTGTAATAATGAAGTTTTACCTATGGTTTCTTTTAATACGGAAGCTTTATTTTTTTCAGCGTACTTAAATGCATTAACTATTAATGTCGAGTCTGTATTGGTAGTATATTGGTCATATAATAGAGATATGCAAGATTCACTTCGCTTTCTATTATTGGACAAATGCATTAATTTTGCTTCCTGAGAGGTTAGATTTTTAGTTAATACATTAGAAACATAAAAACTAAGGTCATAACACGATAAACTTTTTTTATAATTGGTTTGGAGTCTTGCCAATAAATCAAAAATGTCAATAAAGGTGTTTTCGGCATATAAATCTTCTTGTTTAGGAAGTGTTTTTGAATTGTAATTTGGTAATAACGTTTTTAAAGCTAGTTGTAATTGTTTTGATGAATTTTTAAAATCGTTTAATTTATAATGAAGTTGGGCTTCTTCAAACTGTAACTTTGCTTTATCTCTTACCGAAAGTAATTCTTTTTTTAAAGACACATATTTTAATTGAAAGTAATGTAATGCTAGTTTGTAATCTTTGTTTTTTAATGCTAATTGATACTGTGTTTCGTTATCAGGATTACTGTGTACTATTTTAGTCTCATTTATATTTTGGGTTTTAATAGAGCAATTGGTTATGATGCGTTTTAATTTTTGTTTTTGAGTATCTAAAATAGAGTGTAGTTGCAATCCAGCTGTAGCAATTTTAATTGCAGCTTTATAATTACCGATAGTGTAATATAGTTGAGCTAAATTTATGGCTCCACTAATACGATGTTTGTTATTATTTTTCTTTTCTGCAAGAAAAATATAGTGTTTAATAGTGTTTTCTGCATTGGTATAATCTCCTATCTTATTGTATAATATACCTAAGGGTTTTAAACAATATTCTGTAATATCATATTTAAAAATAGTATTTAATTGCTGTGTATTGTATAGCTGTAAAGCGTCTTCGTAAACCTGTATTGCTTCGGTTTGTTTATTACTATTATCTAAATAATTAGCTTTGTTAACCAGTAAAAATAAGTAAGCAAAATAATGATCTTTAGTTACTAGATTTTTTTTTAAAGTGTTTTCTGTTTTTAAAAGTGTAGAGTAGGTAGTAGGACTCCTTTTAGAGTTAAAAGTTTCGGTTGCTAGGTAAATAGCTTCTTCTAAATCTTGAGATAGTGTACTGCCAAAAGCAAGAAAGGTAATTATGAAAAGGCTAAATTTCATTTGTAAAAATTAAAATTTCCAAATGGCATAAAACTGCATGTAATTATAGTTTTCTTTAAAGCTAAAAACATAACGTGCACCTACACTTGGTCCTATTCTAGCAAAACCAGCTGTAGCCTCTAGTAAAATACCTGTTCTAAAATTGGTAAATGACGATGACTTATAGTCTTCATTAATACTTGTGCTTAAGTTAGGGACAGCAAATGTTCCAGCTTCATCTTCAAAATATGCAGTTGTGGTAGTGTTTTTACTTTTTTCGCTTATAGATAGCATACCTTGTAAACCAGTGCCTAAACCAATGTAATTATTAATATTATATCTAGCCAAAATTGGTATTTCCCAATCTATATTGTCATAAGTTGAAGTTGTTGTGGTGCGTTCATAATAAGGAAAGCCAACAGGTGTGTTTTCTACAAACGTATTTGTTACATTAGTCTGTCCATCGTATTGATGAAAACTATTTAAAAGTTCTATTTGCCAATACCATTTATAGGATTTGTAAGGAGAAACTGTGGCACCAACAAAATAACTTTTGGAATTGTCTAAATCTGAAAACGAATTGTAACCTGCTTTTACACCAATGGATAGTCCTGGTAAAAACCTAGTAGTTGAGTAATTGGTGATTATAGGGTCGTTTTTATCAAAAATGATTGCTGTACGTGATTTTGTTTTTATTTTATGAAAATCCTTGCCAAACTTAATTTTGTATTGCACAAAGCCTTTAGTTGAATCGTATACCTTGACATTTTTTTGTTGGCTACCAGGAAGATAGATGTTTTTAAAAGTAAAAATGGCTTGTTTTGCTGTGTAAGTTGTGTCTAAGCAACTAAAGTCAACCTCGTGTTTTGGGCAAATTTTTACTTTTGGATACATATCTAAAACTTCAATAGTTGCTTTGTCAAACATATCTGGTATGTCTGTTTCTAGTTTTATGGTTGTTGCAGGACCTTCTCCATTATTCTGAAATCTAATTTTAAATTTTGGTTTTTTATAACGTACCAATCTATAATTTAAAAAGGTAGCGTTTGAAGACATTTTGTTTGGATCATGAGAGGTAACAATTTCCATTTCCATGTCTTTAACATTATGATTGTCGTAGTTGTTATCCGGAATATACACACCTCTTACCGAAATTATTGCACTTGTGTCCTTAAGCATTTCTGGTGTTGTTTGTAAGGTGTAAAAGACATTGCGTTCTTCGTTGGGTTGCATATTGTCAAAACTTAATTTGCTTACATCTTTGTAGGTGGATTTGGCTTCTTCGAGTGTAAGCGGAAGATTTTGTTTCTCGGTTGAATCAATTGAAGTAACATAATCATGTACGCTTTGGTTTTCCGCGGAAGCGTAATACACAGTATTGTAGTGTTTAGAGGTGTACACTAAATCATCGTTTTCTAATGTGGTTTCGTTATGATGAGTTCTGGTATCTGTGATTGTAAAGTTTGGATTATTGTATTTTAGCTCATTATAAAACAAGTATAACTTTCCGTTTGTTGGATAGTCTTTGGTGTTTTTATATTTAAATATTACGACTATATCTTGTTCTGGTACAGGCTCTCTGTTACGTTGTAAGTCCATTGCTTGATCCATAGAGGCCTGTTCTTGGTAGTCATCATTTGTTTTATCAATTCTTATTTTTTTTGGTCTTGAGGTTGGAGGTTTTCCAGTGTCGTAATTGTTTGTAGCCCAAAGTCTGACTTGATAGTCTCCAGAATTTTTATAGGTTTTTGTTGGAGTGTTTTCTTTGCTATAGGTACCATCTCCAAACTCCCAATAGTTGGTGTAAAATGCTTTTGGTGCTCCTGCTATTTGATTTAGTGTTGGTGCATCTGCATTAAATTGTACTTGATTACCATTAGTTTTATGTTGTATAGTTGCAACGCGTGCAACTGTGTCGCTAACTGTTTTTTGTTGTGCAATACTAGAAACGGTATATAAAATAATAAGTATTAAAGACAGCTTTTTCATGTTAGTTATTAATTAATAGCACACTAAATTTAGTAATAAAATAATAGATGCTTGTTTGAGAATCTATTAACGGTAGGTTTGAGTTAATTAAACGCTAGTTTTAGTAAAGGATTAATATGTGAAAAAGTCAGAAAAATTAATTTCTGACTTTTAAATTTAAGTAGGTTAGTGGTTATGGTAAACCATTTATTAAAGCTGTTAGTGTGGCTTCTGTACCAATAGTAGTTTCTTGTATTGTAAATACTATTGTGCTGTTTGCTGCTATTGTTACTGGTTTTATTGCATATCTCCAGACTCCGTTATCTTCGGTAACAAAAATGATGTGACATTCTAATCCAATTGGGATTTGTCCATAATGTTCGCTAAATAAATTAATGGTATTATCATAAGTATCTAAAGATGCTAATCCAGAATCTTCGCCATCATAAGATAAATAAACAGCACTATTTGAAAAATTGTAACCGTTTGGAGCCTGTACTAATAATTCTGTTTTTGGTCTTGTGTCGCTATAAAAACGGTCCACGTTAGTCCAGCCAAAACCTTGTAAAAGTCCATAGTACTCATTGCCTTCTACAAATACTTCTCCTTCTTGTGCAGGACCATCTACTTCATTCCAGGTTAAGTTGTCTTCAGTGTCAATCTCTCCTTCCCAAAGTGACATTAACGGATCTGCTCCACCAGTTAGACTAGCAGGAATTATAAGTTGAAGACCACAATTGGTAGCTAATTGGTTTCCGTTTTGTGTAGCTTCTATAAAAAACTCACCACCAGAGATTAATAAGCTTTTGTCTCCATTTGGTAGTGTTCCCATTGTTGGTTTGTTAGTAGTAAGCATACTACCTTTATCAAACAACTCAATGTATTCTAAATCTACTTGACCAGTGACTGGATTTCCGTTTAGTGTTAAGCAATTCCCATTAATATTTATTTGTACTCCATTATCAGAAGTTAAACTTATATTACCATCATCTGCATTAAAAATAAAATTTTGAGTGTGATTGCTAATGGCTTCATCCCTTATGTTTTTAAATTGTGCTTCAGTAGCAGGTGTTACATTGTTTTGTTGGGTAATATTATCTCCATCATCATTTGGATTACAGCTTGTAAATACCATTGTGCTGATAAAAAAGGTTCCTAAAATTGTTTTTAAATGTTTCATAATTTATAGTTTAATGATTAATAGTTTTTGTCTGTTACACCTTTATATCAAAACCATTAAAAAATTGTTACCCTTTTTAAATAAAGTTTTTTTAAATTCGTTGAAATCAAAGGGTTTATGAGTCAAAAAAAAATACATGATGACCAGAAGTACGTAGATGGATTAGTTGCTAATAACTCGTTTATAATACAGGCTATTTATGATAAGTTTGCACCCAAAGTGGTTAATTATATTAAACAGAATAATGGAGACGAACATAGTGCTCAGGACATTATACAAGAGACAATAATTACTATTTACAATCAAGGCAGTCAAAAAAAGTTGCAATTAACTTGTCCATTTGATGCGTATTTTTTTTTGTTATGTAAACGTAAGTGGTTAAACCATTTGAAAAAAAACAATAAAAATCAGGTAACAATTAATGAAGAGGTTTTATCTAAAAATGATGACGCACAAGAACTATCTTTTGAAACCTCAGATTTTGAAAAAAAACAAGCCTTATTTAACCAAATGTTTCAAAAATTAGGAGCAGCCTGTAAAGAATTGCTTAAAGCTACTTTTAAAACCAAATCCATGGAAGAAGTTGCCAAAAGTTTAGATATAAGTTATGCTTACGCACGAAAGAAAAAATCGCTTTGCATTGGGCAATTAACCAAGTTAGTTCAAGAGTCATCAACTTTTAATCAACTTAATTATTAGTGTTATGCAAGAACAAGATTACATCCTTTTTGAAGACTATTTATCAGGTGACTTATCCAGTAAAGATCAAATTAATTTTGAAACTAGGTTAAATTCAGATCCAGAATTTAAGAAGGCTTTTACTATTTATAAAGACTTTTCAGATTACTTAGATCATGATATTAAAAATGAAAATAAAACTAAAGATTTTAAATCAAATTTAGATAATATAGCATTTCAGTATTTCAATAAAGAAAAAGAAACACAATCAAATCAAACAAGTACAAAAAACTTTAGTTTTTTAAAGTATGCAATAGCAGCAAGTGTTGTTATATTAATGGGCTTTTTTGCTTATAATCAATTAACAACACAGGTTGGGTATTCAGATTATAATACACATCAAGCTATAGATTTTTCAGTAAGAAGTACAACAGGTAATGTTGATTTATTAATTAAAACGACCAAAGCTTTTAATAGTAAACAATTTGATAAAGCAAATTTATACTTAAAACAATTATTAGAAGAAAATCCAGATAATACAGAATATAATTTTTACTACGCAATTACAAATTTAGAGCTGGATAATTTTACCGTTGCTGAAACTATTTTAAATCCATTGTCACAAGGTAGCTCAGCCTATAAAAACAGAGCCAAGTGGTATCTAGCTTTAAGTAAGCTAAAGCAAGACAATACACAAGAATGTGTGACTATACTTAAAACAATGCCAGAAGATGCAGATGATTACAGCCAAGCTCAACGTTTGCTAAAAAAACTGGAGTAAAAAAATCTTATATATAAGGATGCAAAATACTTAGTCAAAAGTCATCATAACCATGATGACTTTTTTATTTTTGCGACATGATAATTACAGATACTCATACACATTTATACAGTGAAGCTTTTGATGATGATAGAGCAGAGATGATGCAGCGTACATTAGATACAGGCGTTTCAAGATTGTTTATTCCTGCAATTGATAGCACTTACACAAATAGTATGTTGCAATTAGAAAAAGACTATCCCGAAAACGTTTTTTTAATGATGGGCTTGCATCCAACACATGTCAAGGACAATTATAAAACCGAGTTACAGCATGTTATAGACATGTTAGATACTCATAAATTTTATGCTGTTGGAGAGATAGGTATAGATTTATATTGGGACAAAAGTACATTAGCCATCCAGCAAGAAGCATTTAGAAGTCAAATACAATTGGCAAAAAAACATCAATTACCAATAGTTATCCATTGTCGAGAAGCTTTTGATGAGGTTTTTGAAATTTTAGAAGAAGAAAAAGGGCAGGACCTGTTCGGTATTTTTCATTGTTTTACAGGAGGTTTAGAGCAAGCCCATCAAGCCATTTCTTATAACATGAAATTAGGTATTGGTGGAGTAGCAACTTTTAAAAACGGAAAAATAGATCAGTTTTTAAATCAAATAGAATTAAAGCATATTGTTTTAGAAACAGACGCACCTTATTTAGCACCAAAGCCTTTTAGAGGAAAACGAAACGAAAGTAGTTATATAATAAAGGTGGTTGAAAAATTAGCCGAGATTTACCAGACAACAGAACAAACAATAGCAGATCTAACAACGAAAAATTCAAAGCAAGTTTTTGGTGTTTAACTTAAAATAAAGCCATTAAATATGACTAAAACAATTCCAAACATTCTCCTTATATATACAGGAGGAACCATAGGTATGATTAAAGATCCTGAAACTGGAGCTTTACGTGCTTTTGATTTTGAAAATTTATTAGTTCGTATTCCAGAGCTTAAGTTGTTGGAATGTACCATTGAAACTTATTCTTTTGACGATCCAATAGATTCTAGTAACATGAATCCAGATTATTGGATTCAAATAGCTGAAGTTATTGAGGATAATTATGAAGCATTTGATGGGTTTGTTGTTTTACACGGAAGCGACACGATGAGTTATACGTCTTCCGCTTTAAGCTTTATGTTAGAGCATTTAGCAAAACCAGTTATATTTACTGGGTCACAATTACCAATTGGAGATTTACGTACTGATGCAAAAGAAAATTTAATAACCTCAATACAAATTGCCTCTTTACAACATTATAATAAACCAGTTATAAAAGAAGTCGGTTTGTATTTTGAATATAAGCTTTACAGAGCTAACCGAACAACAAAGATTAATGCTGAGCATTTTGAAGCATTTGCCAGTTTAAATTATCCAGATTTAGCAGAAAGTGGTGTGCATTTAAAAGTTAATAACGAGTATTTGTTTAAACCAAATCCTAGAAAAAACTTAGTTGTACATAAAAACTTAGATCCTAATATAGCATTAATAAAACTGTTTCCAGGAATTTCAAAAAATATATTAGAAAGTATATTTAAAACCGAAGGATTAAAAGGTGTTATTTTAGAAACCTATGGAGCCGGAAATTGTACCACTCAAGATTGGTTTTTAAATTTACTAAAAAATACAATAAATAAAGGGATTCCTATTATTAACGTCACCCAATGTTCTGGTGGAAGTGTGTTAATGGGACAATATGAAACTAGTGAAAAACTAAAAAGAATAGGTCTTATATCAGGTAAAGACATCACAACAGAGGCTGCACTCTCAAAATTGATGTATTTGTTAGGAGAAAATATTTCTCCTAACTTGTTCAAAACCATATATGAAACGGCTTTACGTGGAGAAATGTCTTAAAATTAACCTTCAAAATTTTAAGTTATAGATATTTTTTTGTTATTTGCCCAACTGTAATTGACTATAATTACAGAGAGGTGGCCGAGTGGCTTAAGGCGCACGCTTGGAAAGCGTGTATGCGTTAATAGCGTATCGAGGGTTCGAATCCCTTCCTCTCTGCAAGATATTTGTTTAATATCTTGATAGTTTTTAGAAGTGTTTTAAGTAAGACTTGTATGAGTTTACTTAAGCTCTTTTGGTTATTTTTATATTTAATTGCATTTTTTTTATATCTTTAACACTTTAACTAATAAAATTAAGAACAAAAAAATGAAAAGATTATTTTCTATCCTAGCCATAGCGTGTATCATGGCATTCGGAACTGCAAATGCAACGACTAATGCAGCAATGGCTACTGCAACTACTGTAGTCCTTACACAAGATGATTCAACTGCTGATGCAACTGCAGATGCTGAGAACTTAACGTTCCACCAAGAACTTAAAAAACGTTTTATTGAAGGTGGACCAGGGTTTATGGGGATTGTATTACTATGTTTAATTCTTGGTTTAGCAATAGCTATAGAGAGAATTATCTTTTTAAACTTATCTACAACTAACTCTAAAAAATTAACTCAAGATGTTGAAGAGGCACTTCAATCAGGTGGTTTAGAAGCTGCTAAAGAAGTATGTCGTAACACAAAAGGACCTGTTGCTTCTATCTTTTACCAAGGTTTAGACAGAGCTGACGGAGACTTAGAGTCTGCTGAGAAAGCTGTTGTAGCTTATGGTGGAGTTCAAATGGGACAATTAGAGAAAAACGTATCTTGGATTTCTTTATTTATTGCATTAGCACCAATGTTAGGGTTCATGGGAACAGTAATTGGTATGATCCAAGCTTTTGATAAAATTGAAGCAGCTGGAGATATGCAACCATCACTAGTAGCAGGAGGTATTAAAGTTGCCTTATTAACTACTGTATTTGGTCTTATTGTAGCAATTATATTACAAATCTTTTACAATTACATTATTGCAAAAATAGATAGTATCGTTAACGATATGGAAGACTCTTCTATTAACTTAATGGATATGTTATCTAAGTACAAGAAATAATTCACTCAATTACTAACTTTAAAAATTAAAGATTATGCACAAGATTTTAAAAATAGTTGCTATAGTATTGAGTATTGCTGGTATAGGAGTTTTAGTTAATATCATAGCAAAAGGAGACGAAGCTATCAAGGCAGCTGCAGCTGCAACTACACCTGATACGTCTACTATTGAGCCAATGATAATAATAGCTTACATTATATTAGGACTAGTATTGTTGTTTGTTTTAGTTTTTGTTTTCAAAAACTTATTTACAGGAGGAAAATCTCTTAAAAACACTTTAATTGGTGTTGGAGCTTTTGTAGCAATATTACTAATAGCATACGCTGTTTCTGGTGGAGACACTAGAGAGTATTTTTATAACGGAATAACAGCAACTGAAGGTGAATCTACGTTAGTAGGAGCTGGATTAGTAGCATTTTATATCCTTATTTTAGGAGCAGCTGCTACAATGATATTCTCAGGTATTAAAAAATTAATTAAATAATTATGGCAAAAAGATCAGCACCAGAAGTTAATGCAGGCTCTATGGCTGACATTGCCTTCTTATTATTAATATTTTTCTTAGTAACAACAACTATTGAAGTAGATTCTGGTATTAGCTCAAAGTTACCACCAGATATTCCACCACCAGATGTTAAGATTAAACAAAAAAACATCTTTACAGTCGAGCTTAATAAAGACAACGAAATGTTGGTTGAAGATGAGCTAATGAAAATTAAGGATTTAAAAGCAGCAGCTATTAAATTTATCGACAATGGAGGAGGAGAGAATGCAGCTAAAGAAAAATGTAATTACTGTGAAGGTTTAAAAGATCCAGCATCTTCAGACCATCCAGAAAAAGCAATTATCTCTATTACACATTCTAGAGCTACAGATTACGAAACTTTTATCGTGGTTTACGATCAGTTAGTAAGTGCTTACTCAGTTTTAAGAGAGCGTTTAGCGCAGAAGCTATACAACCGTTCTTTTAAAGAAATGGAAGCCTCTTACGATGATTCTAAATCACCAGAATTTAAAAGCGAAAAATTAAAGGCGAAAATTAGCAATATTAAAGCTAAATATCCTAGAATTATTTCGAAAGCAGAACCTAAATAATTTATTAAACTATGTCAAAATTTAAAAAAGGAGGGAGTAAAGAATTGCCAGCTATTTCTACAGCATCTCTACCAGATATTGTATTCATGCTATTATTCTTTTTCATGGTTGCAACCGTAATGAGAGACAGCAGTTTGAAAATTAAAAACAATTTACCTTCTGCTGCCGAAACTGAAAAACTAGGACAGAAAAACTTGATAATGTTTATCTACGCTGGAAAACCTAGTGATCAATACAAAAGCCAAGGCGAAGAAGCTAAAATTCAGTTAAACGATAAGTTTGCTAATCTTAATGAGATTGCATCTTTCGTTGCTGCTGAGCGTGCTTCTAAACGTGAAGCTGAAATACCTCAATTAATTGCAGCTTTGAAAGTTGATAAAGAAACAAATATGGGTCTTGTATCAGATATAGAGCAACAATTAAGAAAGGTAGGGCAATTAAAAATTAATTACACTACTAAAAAAGGTAGTGGACTTAAATAATATTACTCTTAATTTTATAGCAAAAGGTGTTTTGATTTTTCAAAACACCTTTTGTTTTTTATATATTTATTGTTTTATAATTTTATCCCTACAATGAAATATTGTTTATTATTTTGTTTAACACTATTTGTAACACCAATGGTTTTTGCTCAAGAGACTATTGCTTATAAATCCGTTGTTGATTCGCTATACAGAGAAGATCAATTCTATTTGGGTGTTACTTATAATTTACTAAATAATAAGCCATTAGGAGTTAGTCAAAACTCTTTTTCAAGCGGAATTCATTTTGGTATCATTAGAGATATGCCTATTAATGCAAGACGTAATAAGGCTATTGGTGTTGGTTTAGGTGTATCATTAAATGCTTATAATCATAATTTATTAATTTCTAAGACCAATAACTCTACTACCTTTTCTGTATTAGATAATGATGATACTGATTATTCAAAGAATAAATTTTACACTTACGTAATAGAACTACCAATTGAATTTAGATGGAGAACATCTACACCAACTGAGTATGATTTTTGGAGGATTTATACAGGTTTTAAGTTGGGTTACCAATTTGCTAACGATACAAAATATAAGGGGTCACCTGAAGATTTTAGACTAAATAACGTTGATGCTTTTAATGAGTTACAATATGGTTTAACATTAAGTGCTGGTTATATTACTTGGAATTTTCATTTGTATTATGGTTTAAATACTTTGTTTGACGATGCTAAAATTAATAATGAAAACCTGGATGTTAGTGAAATAAAAATTGGTATAATGTTTTATATTTTATAACCAATACTTTAATAACATCAATTGTGGTGTTAACCCTATTATTAACCCTATTATTAATTCTTTTCCTGTGTGTGCTTTTAGGTATAATCTAGACGATGCTACTGCTCCTGTTATTAAAACCATTAAGGCTAAGCTTCCATTAATGTTAATACTAAAATGTATAGCAAAAGCTATAAAAAACATGACAACTCCTCCTGTTGCTATTAAGTGTATGCTTGCTTTAAATTTTAATATAGCTAATAACAAACAGGTTGTATTGGATATTAAAATACCCATAAAAAAATAATATAATTCTGGAATATGGTCTAACGGAAATACTCTGTATAGTATTAAGCCAATAATGAAGCTATTTACAAGCAAAGGGAATATACGCTCTTTTGCTGTTTTTAAGTGTATACTTTTTGTTTGACCTAACGTTTTAAGTAAAAAATATACCATTATTGGTAAAACAGCTGTAAGAATAAACAAAGAGATTTGTTTAGCATATATTAATTGCTCAGGTATAAATCTTGGTGATTTTTGAAAATAAAAATGCACAGCCAAGAAAGGCATTATTATAGGATGAAAAATATAAGATATGCTTTTAAGTAGCCATTTCATTTTTTCAAAAAGAGATTTAAGTTTATTACTATAATTTTATTAGTCTATTTAGTCAAATTAGGGTGTTTTAAACTACTTAAATCTTTTTTCTTAATCTAGCAACAGGTATGTCTAATTGCTCTCTATATTTAGCTACTGTACGTCTAGCAATTGGATAGCCTTTTTCTTTTAAAATTTTAGATAAAGATTCATCTGTTAATGGTTTTTTCTTAGATTCCTCTTCAATTACAGTTTCAAGTATCTTTTTAATTTCTCTTGTAGAAACTTCTTCACCTTGATCATTCGTCATAGATTCAGAGAAAAACTCTTTGATTAATTTTGTTCCGTAAGGTGTATCAACATATTTACTATTCGCTACGCGTGATACTGTAGAAACATCCATTTCTATCTCGTCAGCAATATCTTTTAATATCATGGGTTTTAAGTTGCGCTCATCACCAGTTAAAAAATATTCTTTTTGATAATGCATTATACTACTCATAGTTACAAATAAGGTTTGTTGTCTTTGCTTAATAGCATCAATAAACCATTTTGCTGCATCTAGTTTTTGCTTTATAAATAAGACAGCATCTTTTTGAGATTTACTTTTATCTTTACTTTCTTTATAGCCTTTAAGCATATTGCTATACTCTCGTGAAACATGTAATTCTGGAGCATTACGTCCATTAAGTGTAAGTTCTAATTCGCCATCAACAATTCTAATAGCAAAGTCAGGTACTACATGCTCTACAATTTTATTATTTCCAGCATATGAGCCTCCAGGTTTAGGATTAAGACGTTCTATTTCATGAATGGCATCTTTAAGTTGTAACTCTGTGATGTCAAATTTTTGCATTAATTTTTTGTAATGCTTTTTAGTAAATTGATCAAACGCATTATCAATTATATTTGCAGCCAATAGGACATCAGGTTGTTTGTCTTTACGATGTAGTTGTATGCTTAGACACTCTTGTAAATTACGTGCACCTACACCAGCAGGATCCAATTGATGAACAATTTTAAGTGCCTCTGCGACTTTGTCTTCTTCTGTATAAACACTTTGTGTAAAGGCTAAATCGTCTACAATATCAATTAATTGTCTACGTATGTAACCACTCTCATCTACACTACCAACTAAAAATTCGGCAATACTGCGTTCTTCTTCACTTAATCTATAAGTGTTTAATTGATTAACAAGATGTTGTGTGAAAGAAGTTCCTGCAGCATAGGGAACACTTTTTTCTTCGTCATCTGCACTATAATTATTTACACTAGTACGATAGTCAGGAATTTCATCATCACTTAAATAATCATCAACATTAATGTCTCCAGCATCAATGGTTTCATTATCATTAAAATCATCTGCAGAATTATCAAAAGCATCATCAAATTCATCTTTTACTTCTTCTTTACCACCTTCAAGAGCAGGATTTTCTTCTAACTCTTGTTTTAAACGTTGTTCAAAAGCTTGCGTTGGCAACTGTATCAATTTCATTAATTGAATTTGTTGTGGAGACAACTTTTGAGATAATTTAAACTGTAGGTATTGTTTAAGCATAGTATGTTTTAGAATTATGATAAAAATAAAAAAAACAATCTACATTTTGATAATAGTAGATTGTTTTAATATAGATATTAGATTTTAAATAAACTTGAGTTTATTAAAATTTATTTACTGTATTTTAAAACTCAGCGTTTTGTGGTGTTCTAGGGTAAGGTATTACATCGCGTATGTTGCTCATTCCTGTAGCAAACATTACTAAACGCTCGAATCCTAAACCAAAACCAGAGTGAACAGCAGTACCATATTTACGTAGGTCTAAGTACCACCATAATTCTTCTTCTGGTATATCTAGTACAGCCATTTTTTCTTTTAAGACATCTAAACGCTCTTCACGTTGAGATCCTCCAACAATTTCTCCGATACCAGGAAATAAAATATCCATAGCACGTACTGTTTTACCATCCTCATTTAAGCGCATATAAAAGGCTTTTATGTTTGCTGGATAGTCAAATAATATTACAGGACATTTAAAGTGTTTTTCTACAAGAAAACGTTCGTGTTCCGATTGTAAATCTGCTCCCCATTCTTCAATAATATAATTGAATTTCTTTTTCTTATTAGGTTTACTATTTCTTAAAATATCAATAGCTTCAGTATAGCTTACACGTTTAAAGTTGTTTTCAGTTACAAACTTTAATTTTTCAATTAAAGATAACTCACTACGTTCTGCTTGTGGTTTTGTTTTTTCTTCATCTAAAAGGCGCTTATCTAAAAACTGTAAATCAACTGCATTATTTTCTAACACATAAGAAATAACAGATTTCATGAAATCTTCAGCTAAATCCATATTTCCAGCTAAATCCATAAATGCAACTTCAGGTTCTATCATCCAAAACTCAGATAAATGTCTTGATGTATTAGAGTTTTCGGCTCTAAATGTAGGTCCAAAGGTATATACTTTACCCAAAGACATAGCATAAGTTTCGGCTTCTAACTGACCAGAAACTGTAAGGTTAGTATCTTTTCCAAAAAAGTTTTTAGTATGGTCAATAGCTCCATCTTCTGTTAAAGGTGGATTTTTTTGATCTAGTGTACTAACACGAAACATTTCACCAGCACCTTCTGCATCACTACCAGTTATAATAGGTGTGTGCATGTAGTAAAAACCATTATCGTTAAAATACTTATGTATTGCAAAAGATAACGCAGAACGTAAACGCATTACTGCACTAAAAGTATTAGTACGTGTGCGTAAATGTGCATTTTCTCTTAAAAATTCAAAAGAGTGTTTTTTGGGTTGAATTGGATAAGTTTCAGGGTCAGAGTCTCCTAAGATTTCGATTTTAGTTACTGTAACTTCTACAGTTTGTCCTTTTCCTTGACTTTCTACTAACTCTCCAGTAATGGCTACAGCTGCACCTGTTGTTATACGCTTAAGTATGGCTTCGTCTGTGTTTTCAAAATCAACAACACATTGTATATTATTAAGTGTAGAACCATCATTTAAAGCTATAAAACGTTTAGCTCTAAAGGTACGTACCCAACCTTTAATTTGTATTTCTTGTAATTTGGTCTCCTTTAGTAATGAAGCGACTGTATATGTTTTCATTTTTAAAAAAATTTGATTAAAAATAGAGTTTTCTTTTATTTTTCTTCTGAAACTGATGCGTTTTCGTCATCATCTTCAACTGGAATAATATTAATTTTTGGTTTTTTTAATACTTCTTTATTAGCAATACTACGTTCTAAAGATAATAATAACGATGGCAATAAAAGTAAGTTTGATAACATCGCAAATAGTAATGTTACAGAGACTAAAGCACCTAATGCAACTGTACCACCAAAGCTAGAAATTATAAATACTGAAAACCCGAAAAATAGCACTATTGAAGTGTAAAACATACTTACACCAGTTTCTCTTAAGGCACCATAAACTGATTTTTTAATTTTCCAGTTATTGGCTTGAAGTTCTTGTCTGTATTTTGCTAAAAAGTGAATAGTGTCATCTACAGATATACCAAAAGCGATACTAAATACTAATATGGTTGAAGGTTTTATAGGTACACCAATGTATCCCATTAATCCAGCTGTTACTACAAGTGGGAGTAAGTTTGGTATTAATGAAACCACAATCATCCTAAATGATCTAAACATATAAGCCATAAATAATGAAATTAATATGACTGCTAATGAGAGTGATATTGCTAAGTTTTTAACCAGGTACTTTGTTCCTTTTTGAAATACTAACGCTTTACCAGTCATGGTAACATTGTACTTGGCTTCTGGAAAAACATTATTTATTTTGTCTTGTAAATTTTCTTGGATACGTTCCATTTTATCGGTTCCGATATCCTTCATAAAGGTTGTAATTCTGGCATATTGTCCAGTACTATCAACAAAGTTTTTAAGTAAATCTACATCTGATGTCGAGTTTTTAGCATAAGATAAAATGAAACTATTTTCTTGACTTGTTGGTAATTGATAATATTTTGGATTACCATTATAGTAAGCCTGTTTTGAATATTTAACTAATCCAACTACAGAGATAGGTTTAGAAAATTCTGGAGTTTCATTAATAAAATCTTCAATTTTCTCCATACGCTTCAGTGTTGCTAATTTCATTACACCTTGCTTACGCTTGGTATCAATCATTATTTCTAAAGGCATTATTCCATCAAATTCTTCTTCAAAAAATCTGATATCTTGAAAAAACTCTGCTTTTTTAGGCATGTCTTCAATTAGACTACCAGATATTTTAATTTGAAATATACCTATTAAACAAACCACTAACAATACTAATGAAGTAATGTAGATTGCGATTCGTTTTTCTTTAACCATACGTTCCATCCAATTAACAAAACCACCAATCCATCGTTTATTTAAATGCTCTAAATGACGGTCTTTAGGGTAAGGTAAAAAGGTGTATATAATAGGAATTATTAATAAACACAATATAAATATTGCTAAAATACTTAGTGATGCTACGACACCAAATTCTTTTAGTAAGGTGCTTTCGGTTAAAATAAATGTTGCAAAACCAGAAGCTGTTGTCACGTTGGTCATTAAAGTGGCATTACCAACTTTTGTAATTACACGTTGTAAACTTTTAACTTTATTACCATGAGATTTAACTTCGTGTTGATATTTATTGATTAGGAAAATACAATTTGGTATTCCTATAACAATAATTAATGGAGGGATTAAGGCTGTTAGTACAGTAATTTCATAACCTAATAATCCTAAAATACCTAAGGTCCACATAACACCAATACAAACGACTATTAGTGATATAAAGGTGGCTCTAAATGACCTAAAGAATAAAAAGAAAATTAATGAGGTTACTAATAATGCAGCTAATACAAATAAATTAATTTCATCTACTATATTCTGTGCATTTAAAGTTCTGATGTATGGCATACCAGATATTCTGACATTTAAACCTTCTTTAGCTTCAAATAGTTTAATTTTTTCAACAAGATTGGACATTATAAAGTCCTTCCTAGCAGGCGTATTTACAATGTCTTTTTTAAGATATATTGCTGTTCTAACTGTTTTGGTTTCTTTATTAAATAAAAAATTATCGTAAAAAGGATATTGATTAAATAATTGATCTTGTAGTTTTTCTATTTGTTGTATTGAAGTAACAGAATCTTTGATAAACGGTTCTAAAGCAAATTTTTCGTTTTTAAGATCCTTTACTAATTTTTGAAGATCCTTAATAGATACGACCGTTTCAACCTCTGGAGCTTCTCTAAAGCTGTCAGATAGTGCATTCCATGCATTTAGTTTATCAACAGTAAAAAGTGTTGTGTCTTTTACACCTAATACGACTAAATTACCTTCTTCACCAAAGACTTGTAAAAAGTCGTTATAAGTTATATTTACTTCGTGGTCATCTGGTAAAAGGTTGGCTTCTGAATACGTAAAACGCATGTACTTCCATTGTGTGCTAAAAAATATAGTCACTAAAATGACACCTAGAAGAATAGCTATTTTGTTGCGAAGAATTAGTCTTGCTACAACATCCCAAAAATTTGCTGAAAAAAGTTTTAACATAATGCTTTAAAAAACGGAGCAAAGGTAGTTAAAACCATTGTATTTAGTTATACAATTTTGGTTTTATAATGTAATATTAAAAGTGAATTTTACTGCAATATTATCTTCTTCATTTGGTAGGTGGTATGCACCATATCTGTAAGTCCCACTTAATCCAAAACCAAATAGAAGTTTATTGATTTCAAAACCACTTTCTGTATAACCATGGTTTAAAGTTCCAAAACTTACATTTTGGTGACGACCAATAGTATTCATATTACCAATAGCGTATCTGGTAATTAATACTAATTGTGGGTTAAATCGTTTAGCAATTGCAAATGGCTTGACATAATGTTTTAAGACTACTGTCGTAAAACGGTCTGAAAAAAACTCGTTAAAGTACATCGTTTCAAAACTATTTATTCCTGCAACCGAAAACCGTTGGAGTATAGTTTCTTTGGTAATATTATTAGGATACGCATGGTATAAATGCGTTAAAGGAGCATCTCCATGAGTTATTCCTGCTGATATTGTGCCAATTGTATAAGAGTCTTTATTGTGTTTAATTTTATGAATTGTCCTAAAATCTAGTTTAGAAAAATTAAAATCAGCGTTTAATACATCTTTAAAACTTTTTGAATATTGAAGGGTAAATTTAGGATAACCATCTTTATAAATTTCTTTGCCATTTTCAACCTTTTCTAGTGTTTTAAAAGGATCCCACTGTAATGCTATTTTTGCTGTTGATGTTTCAAAACCACTATAATTATTGTTATCTAGAACAAAATTATAGTCGTAAGTTGGTCTAATATTACTGATTGCTAATTCTGTTTTTGAATATAATTGAGGAGTGATTTCATGCTCAAGTGATACGGATGATGTAATATGCTTATGAAATAAATTGATGTTTAATAAGCGTGGTTCGAAAAACGAAAAAGACCTGCTATCTGTTAAAAAAGCAGAGCTACCAGTTTCTTTTAAATCATCTACATACGAAACATTGAACCAGGTGTTATGTTTTTCGTTTAATCTAAAGCCTCCTCCAATTTTATATTTAAAACTGTCGTCTTTAAAACCATAAACTAAATAAGAATCAATTCGATATTTTTCTGAGAAAGCATCATTTGTAATTCCGCCTAATCCTGTTCTAAAACCTTCATATTGGTTAAACTTGATTAGGTATCTTAAATCAAAATTCCAGACTTTGGTTGGAAAAAAACCATTTCCAATTTGCTTTAAAAGTTCAGTTGATCTAGTCGTATCTGTTACTTTTAAATTGTTTTCTGGCTTTTGAGCATGACTAAAGGTTATACTTATTAAAAATAGTATAATTAGACAATTAAAATGTTTTAATGATTTATAATGCAGCATCAATCGCTTTAGTAAGTACAGATTTAATATTGGTTCTATAACCAACTTCTTTGGTAACAATGTTTCCGTTTTTATCAACTACTATAGATGTCGGATAACTTTGGACACCATACATTGTTATGACATCATTAGCATTTGGTGTTATATCGAAATCAAAAGTCGTGTCCTGTAAAAATTGTTTAACAACTTCTTTTGAATTAAATGTAATTGCCAAAAACTTAACTTTTTTATTTTTAAAATCTTCTGCTAAATTATTTAATTCAGGCATTTCCTTGATATAAGGACCACACTTAGTAAACCAAAAATTTAACACTACAACTTGATCTTTTAAATCTGAAAGCTTAAACCTATTTCCATCTAAGTCCGTAGCTATAAAATCTATGGCTTTTTCACCTTTTATGAATTCGGCTTCAGGATTTTTTTGTATTGTATTGTTAACAGGTTTTAAACGTTTAAACACTACAGATTTTATTCTTTCATTTTTACCTACATAAAACAACGGTTTATAATTACTGTTGGTCATTAACTGTACTTGTGACATTGGAAGTATTTCTCCAGTCTCATTAAATAGTAAAATGTCAGGAGTAACTACAATCTCCATTGTTTTTACTTCTTCATCTGTTAATAATCGTTGTTCTTTTGGTATAAATTTAAAATCTTGAGCCTGTAATGTACCAAAGTATATAAATGAAATTATAAAAGATAATGATTTTAAAAATTTCATAAGTAGCTTTTTCTTAAATATTATAGAAGTAGAACACTCAGTTTTAATAAAAGTTATAAAAAAAGCGACTGATAAGTCGCTTTTTTTGTTAGACAGTCATTATTTCGGTTTCTTTATTAGCAAGAAGCTCATCAATTAGTTTGACGTATTTATCTGTTAATGTTTGTATATCTGCTTCGGCATTTTTTTGTAAATCTTCTGAAGCATCTTCTGTTTTTTTAATGTCGTTGTTAGCGTCTTTACGTGCACTTCTAATACCCACTTTGGCATCTTCAGATTCCGATTTTGCTTGTTTTGCTAAATCACGTCTACGCTCTTCTGTTAAAGGCGGAACGTTTATGATAATAGTTTCACCATTATTCATTGGATTAAAACCTAGGTTCGCAATCATTATTGCTTTTTCAATTTCTTGAAGCATGTTTTTTTCCCAAGGTTGAACCGTTATAGTTCTACCATCTGGCGTATTGACATTTGCAACCTGACTTAATGGTGTTTGCGATCCATAATAATCTACCATCACGCTACCAAGCATAGCTGGACTAGCTTTTCCAGCACGTATGTTTACAAATTGCTTTTCTAGATGCTTAATCGCTTTATCCATTGCTTCTTTAGCAGAATCTATAATAAATGTAATGTCTTCGTTCATTGTAATAAAATTTAATATTGAATGACTTTCAAAAAGCGAGCCAATTTTAAATGTGGTTAAAATATCTAAATTATAAACTTACTTGTGTTCCTATGTTTTCACCAGAAACAACTTTCATTAAATTTCCTTTCGTATTCATGTCAAAAACGATTATTGGTAAATCATTTTCTTGACTTAAAGTAAATGCAGTAGTATCCATAACTTTTAATCCTTTACGTAATACGTCATCAAATGTAATATGGTCAAATTTAATTGCAGATTTATCTTTTTCTGGATCAGCATTGTAAATTCCATCTACACGTGTTCCCTTTAAAATAACATCTGCTTCAATTTCGATTGCTCTTAGTACAGCTGCTGAATCTGTTGTAAAGTAAGGGTTACCAGTACCTCCTCCAAAAATAACAACACGTCCTTTTCGTAAATGACTCATTGCTTTTCTGCGTATAAAAGGTTCTGCTACTTCGTTAATTTTAATAGCAGTTTGTAGTCTGGTTTTAATTTCTGCATCTTCTAAAGCTTGTTGTAAAGCTAAACCATTTATAACGGTTGCAAGCATTCCCATATGGTCACCTTGTACGCGATCCATACCATTCATCGCTCCTGCAACACCTCTAAAAATGTTTCCTCCACCAATAACAATTGCTACCTCAATACCTTTTTCTGTAATTGCTTTTATTTCTTGAGCATATTCAGATAATCGTTCTGGATCAATTCCATATTGACGGTTTCCCATTAAGGCTTCACCTGAAAGTTTTAGGAGTATACGTTTGTATTTCATTAGATGTGTGTGTTGCTTTTGAAAGTTTGACAAAGCTACACATTTTTTTTATTTTTTTAAGTGAATAAAAGCTAGTTAGTTTTCTTTTAATATTAAACTATAAAAAAAACCAATACTCTAAAAATAGCGTAGTGGATTTGGTTTTAATAATGGTCTTTATTTTTATTGTTTTGTTAAAGTCACTGACATTGGTAATGAAAAATCTATACCATTATCATCAGGAGAATTAACTCTAATACCTTCACTACGCCATAAGTTTAATGTTCCTGTATTGGATGAAATTATCTCAAATTCTCCAATCATTGATTTCCCACTTACAACATCCTCAATGACTACACTATAAAGAGTTGATGTTGAATGATTCAGTCCAATTGAAAAGTTAGGTAAAGATTCAATAGTTGTTGTTTCTGATATTAAATCACCATCTACAATATACTTGTATTTACCAAAAATAGCATCATAATATCTAGTCGAAGTATCCGGATAGTTATACATTTCAAACTCTTGTAGCGTAATCTCAAAAGAGTTATTACTATCTTCCCACCTCCAAGTACCTACTATTAAATCGTGGTCGTTATTTGTGTCTTTAATGTATATATTGTTTGCTTCCATAGCTTCTGGTTCAGTATCAAATCCATAAATAGTTTGTGCTTTACAAGCGAAAAAACTAGATATTGTTAATGTAAGTATTAATATTTTTTTCATTGTTTAGAGTTTTAATTACAATCTTTATTTGTTATGTTGTTGCTTTGTGTTACTTTAAGTTTTGACCAATTAGATAAATCATCTTTATCTCCTTTAAAAATGGTTAAACCAGAATTAAAGGTATTTAATAGTTTTGTAAATCTTTCTTCATTTAATGAATTAGATATATTTGGACTTATTTTATTACCTTTTGAGTCATATATTAAGTCTATTAAATTATATTCATGCAAAAAATTTGCGCCAAATTGTGAAAAACTACTTTCGTTGTTAATTGTAATGGCATAAACCGTTTCTTCATCATTAGCACCACTACCACCAGGAGTTGCTACTAGCATAACATAATTATCTACATCTGTTATATTACCGTTAAGGTATAGTTGGTATAAGGTGAATAAATCAGAACCAGAAAATACAGATAATGAGCCTTGGCCATTATTAAAATGGTTATGCATAAATACATCTATTTGCTCAGTTGAATTTACACCAATATCTATTCCTCTAACACCTTCTTCACTTTCAACTCTTATAGGTAAAGAAGTTGTCCCGTTTTCATCTGTATTTCCAAAATAAGTTATTTCGGTATTTCCAGATGTATTATTGATTAACTCTTGCATTTTGTTTGCAAAATCAGGACTTGCAGATAAATTTTCTAGTAAGTTACAGTCTGTGATTACATCTTCCTCTTCTTCATTGTGATTAGTATTACTATCATTCGGGTCATAATAAGAACCAGCACCACCACCACCACCATTATACATTCCACCATCTATTCCATTATCTGAGCTTCCTCCAACATCATCTCCAAAATCACCTTGTTGTGTAAAACTTATAGAGACAGTGCTTACACAACGATAACATAAGTCACATACACCTGAAGAGCACTCTCCTGTATTTGTGCAATGATAGATATTAGTTTCGGACCAAGTTCCTCCACCACCTCTTGCTACTGAATTATTATGATGATGATTGCTTTGTCTTGCATGTATACCATCTAA
Source organism: Olleya sp. ITB9 (assembly GCF_001315805.1). Taxonomy (NCBI): domain Bacteria; kingdom Pseudomonadati; phylum Bacteroidota; class Flavobacteriia; order Flavobacteriales; family Flavobacteriaceae; genus Olleya; species Olleya sp. ITB9. The sequence continues at coordinate 109,142 of NZ_BCBW01000033.1, read as the reverse complement.
AGTATACACTTCTTCGATATGTGAAAAGCGAGTATTATTTGAAGTATCATTATCCTCAACAAACAACATAATGGAGGATACCCATTGGTTATCTCTTTCGCGAATAAATAAGTTGTAAGTCTCACCATCTACAACACTATCTTTTAATATTATTTTAAAAGAAAAGGAAGACCTTTCACTATCTAAAAGATAATGATTAACTGTTGTTGTGTCTATTAAAAAGTCGTTAAAGGTAACATCTACACGTGCATCACTTTGTGATGTTTTGCTTTTTAAATAACTGCTTAAGTTTGTTATTTTTGTATGTTCTTTAAATTTACTAAAAGAGACATTGTAAGGGTTAACCTTAATATGTGAAGAGTTTTCGTAGTTGTCTATATCATCTTTTTGACAACTGTAAATAAAAATAACTATACCAAATAGAAATAATCCATATTTGAGGTACGTTTTAATTTTTTGTTTCATTACATGAAATTTTATTGATTAATATAAGAATAAATTATATAAACTCTATTTGTATTAAAATATATAATGAGTAAACACCATATTACAATTAGTTAAATAAGAGTTTAAATTAGTTTACAATAAAGATATAAAAAAAATTAAATGAAGTATTTTAAGGTTACATAATAATTATTTGTTTATCGTACTTTGCTTAAGTGATTCAATTATCTGATAAGCACATAGAAAAAATAAAAGAAAATTTCCTAGTTACAATTGGTAAACGTATTCGTGCAGTCAGAAAAGAAAAAGCAATAACACAAGTGGAACTAGGTAGCGCTTCTGGAAAAGATAGACAATATATTTATAAAATAGAAAAAGGGATTGTGACAATTAATGTTTCAACTTTAAAAACACTATTACTTGTTTTTGAAATCTCCTTTGAGGAGTTTTTTGAAGGTATAAAATAAAAAAACCACTAACTCTAAAAAATAGAGTAGTGGTTTTTAATTTATATTTCTAAGTATGAGATTCTTTACTATGCTAAGAATAACACACTTAAGTAGATTATCCTAAAGATACACGTTTGAAGTCTGTTACAGAAACGTTTTTAGACGCTACATAAGCTTCAACTGTTACTTTTTCGTCTTTAATAAATCTTTGATCTAATAAACATTGTTCTTGATCTAAAGTTGTATTATCAGATACAAAACGGTCCATTTTACCAGGTAAAATTTTGTCCCAGATTTGTTCTGGTTTACCTTCAGCTTTCAATTCAGCTTTAGCATCTTCTTCAGCTTTAGCCATAACTTCAGGAGTTAATTGAGACATTGAAATGTATTGAGGTACATTTTTTAAAGTTTTACCTAAACGTCCTAACTCGATGTTATCTTTTTCGATTACTGCAATTCTAGCTTCAGTTTCTGATGCTACAAAAGCAGGATCAAAATCTTTGTAAGATAATGAAGTTGCTCCCATTGAAGCGACTTGCATTGCTACATCTTTAGCTACTTCTTCATTAGCTTCAGATAAACCTACTAATGCACCAATTTTATTAATGTGAACGTAAGAACCAACGTAAGGAGCTTCTAATTTTTCAAAAGCGTTGATTTCTAATTTTTCACCTACTACACCAGTTTGTTCAACTAGTTTTTCTGCAACTGTCATACCACCAAAGTCTGCAGCTAAGAAATCTTCTTTGTTATCAAAGTTAATAGCGATGTCTGCAAATTGAGCAGCTAAAGCTAAAAATGATTCGTTTTTACCAACAAAGTCAGTTTCACAACCTAATACAATAGCAACACCAACAGTATTGTCATCATTAATTTTAATTGCTGCAGCACCTTCAGAAGAATCTCTATCTGCTCTTTTTTCGGCTACTTTTTGACCTTTTTTACGTAAAACGTCAATTGCTTTGTCAAAATCACCACCTGCTTCAACTAAAGCTTTTTTACAGTCCATCATTCCTGCTCCTGTAGCTTTTCTTAGTTCGTTTACTTGTGCTGCTGAAATTTTTACTTCACTCATAATAAGTATAATTTAAAAAAAAGTCGTTTAATTTATTTTCGACAAAGAAAAGAATTAAACGACTGATTTGTGTTTTGAAATTGTTATTTTATTCTTCTTCGTCTTTAGCTGCTACTGCTTTTTTAGGTGCTGCTTTTTTATCTGCTTTAGCTGCATCCTTTTCTGCTTTTTCAGCTTTACGTTCGTTTAATCCTACAGTTACAGCATTAGTAACATGTGTTAAGATTTTATCGATTGATTTAGAAGCGTCATCATTTGCAGGTATAACGTAATCTACTTGACGTGGATCAGAGTTAGTATCTACCATTGCAAAGATAGGAATGTTTAATTTTTGTGCTTCTTTAATCGCGATATGCTCACGTTTAATATCTACAACAAATAAAGCTCCTGGTAAACGAGTCATGTCAACAATTGAACCTAAGTTTTTTTCTAACTTAGCTCTTAAACGGTCAACTTGTAAACGTTCTTTTTTAGATAAGGTTAAAAAGGTACCGTCTTTTTTCATTCTATCAATAGTAGCCATCTTTTTGATTGCTTTACGGATAGTAACAAAGTTAGTTAACATTCCACCAGGCCATCTTTCAGTAATGAAAGGCATGTTGATGCTACCAGCTTTTTCAGCTACGATATCTTTTGCTTGCTTTTTTGTTGCAACAAATAAAATTTTACGACCTGAAGCTGCAATTTTTGCTAATGCATCTCCAGCTTCTTCCATTTTAGCTGCTGTTTTGTATAAGTTTATAATATGGATACCGTTACGCTCCATATATACGTAAGGAGCCATGTTTGGATCCCACTTACGTGTAAGGTGACCGAAGTGTACACCTGCTTCAAGTAATTCTTTTACTTCTACTGCCATTTTGTAATAGTTTACGTTCTGTTGAATTAGCAATAATTAAGTGGTCATTTTTAATAAACTTGCCTTAATTATTTAGATGCTAAACTAAATCCTGTGCTTTAATTTAAAAACACTAGGACAACAATAACTGTTTAAATTTTGTTTGTTTCAACAGGATTGAAAAGACTGTAAAGACATTCCAATGCTGTTGAAGGGTAATATTAACGTTTCGAGAATTGGAATTTTTTACGCGCTTTTTTCTGTCCGAATTTTTTACGCTCTACCATTCTTGGGTCTCTAGTTAATAAACCTTCAGGCTTTAAGATTAATCTGTTTTCAGCATCTAATTCGCACATTGCACGAGAAATTGCTAAACGAACAGCTTCAGCTTGTCCTGTGATACCACCTCCAAATACATTAACTTTAATATCAAAGTTACCTTCATTATCTGTTAAAGCTAATGGTTGGTTTACTTTGTACTGTAACGTTGCTGTATCGAAGTAGTCTTTAAGATCTTTTTTGTTGATCGTAATGTTACCTTTTCCTTCAGATAGGTAAACACGAGCAACTGCGGTCTTACGACGACCAATTTTGTGAATTACTTCCATTACTTGAATTCGTTTAAGTTAATCACTGTTGGTTTTTGAGCTTCATGAGCATGAGCTGTACCAACAACAACATTTAAATTACGGAATAATGCTGCACCTAATTTGTTTTTAGGTAACATTCCTTTTACTGATTTTTCTACTAACCTTGCTGGATCTTTTCCAAACATTTCTGTAGCAGTTAAACTTCTTTGACCACCTGGATAACCTGTGTGACGAATGTAAGTTTTGTCATTCCACTTGTTTCCTGTTAAGTTGATTTTTTCTGCATTGATAACAATTACGTTATCTCCACAATCAACATGTGGTGTGAAGCTTGGCTTGTGTTTTCCTCTTATAAGTTTTGCAACTTTAGAAGACAAACGCCCTAATGATTGACCTTCAGCGTCTACTAAAACCCACTGTTTATCTGCAGTAGCTTTGTTTGCTGAAATCGTTTTGTAGCTTAATGTGTCCACGTTATTAATTATTTTTTATTAAACATTCCTCTCTCAAAAAGAGTTTGCAAATTTACGATTATATATTTGATTACCAAATAGTGAAAGGCTTTTTATTTAATAAGTCTGTTGATATCTTTTTAGAGCTTAAAAATTAAGCTTCCTTTTTTTAGCCAAATATTCTAAAATTATTGCTGTGAATACTATAAAATACTCAAAACCAATTATCCACAAATTTTCTGTATTATTAGAGTTTGCATAAGCTAGATAGCTTATTATGATTATAAAGCTCCAAACTAGTGGGTATCTATAGTTAGTAAAAACACTTAAAATTAATACCGAAGCTATATACCATGGATGTACTGTAGTACTTAATAGTAAATAACAAGTTATTGCGATTATCATACTTGATATTAAAGTGCTGTAGTTTTGGTTTTTTCTAACTAATGCAAGTATCCAAATGGTTATAAATACTATTACGGGTAAAATTTTTCCGATTATAGCTATTTGGTTGTATCCTGTAATGTAGTAGCCTATTGCTCTTGCTAGATAATATATACTTGCGTTAAACTCGAAATTCCCAAACCATAATCCAACTGTTTTAGAGTAGTTGTTTACAAATTGCATGGAGAAGAAAGGTGCAAATAGTACTATTGTACTAAATCCAATTATCAGATAAAAAGCGATTAGTTTTTTATAATCGATACCTTGTTTTGTTTTAAACCATTTTACAAATAATGGTAAAAATAATAAAGGTACTAGTTTTGTTGAAATTGATATAGCAAAAACTACTGCTGACCATTTCCATTTGTTGATTTTAAGTAAGTATAGACTTAGTATTAAAAAGAAAATCATTACACCTTCAAAATGAAGATTACCTGTTAACTCTATAATTATAAATGGATTTAATATGTACCATAAAATGTTTTTTTTAGGAAGCTTCATTAAGTCTAATAACTTGCTTCCAAAATAAAGTGTACCTATGTCTGCAACTATAATTATCAATCTCAAACCAATTACAGACCCTAAAATGCTTGTATTAGAAGCAAGATTAGCTAATGTAAAAAGTAGTTGATTAATTGGAGGATAGTTAGAGTAATGACTTGCATTTAGTGCTTGCATACCATTTACTAGATCTTGTGCTTGATGTATTGGATATTGTCCTGCTGTTATAAAACTTTCTGGAGTGTATAAATAAGGGTTAATCCCTTTTAAAATGATACGTCCATCCCAAATAAACCTATAAAAATCCTGAGATAGGTTAGGTATTGCAACTAGAAATATTAAACGACTTATTATTGCTACTACCAGTAGTAGTTTAAAGCTGTTTTGTTTGTTGTTTACTAGTTTTATAAACAGTCCAAATAAAACAAGGTAAAGCGACATTAAAGTCGTGTAGTCTGTCCTTACCAGGTCATAAGCAAAGATTCCGTACAAAAAACAACTAGCTAATATTAGCAGTAAGCTTAATGTGTTAATCTTTAAAATAGAAGTGTTAAGCATGATGCATCCTGCGTTAGCGGTTGTAATGGCATCCTTTTTTGCTGTTTAAATACTTAAACATCGTTAAGACTTAATCTTAATTTTGGTTTAGATTAAGCGTGTTTGTGCAAATGCAAAAAAGATATAATGAAAAACGCGACCCTTGTGGTAACGCCCAAATTATTATGCTTTTGAAGTTAAGGATTTGAAAAACACAAATCCAAATCCAACAGTTAACATTAAGTGAAACGGAAATAATCCAAAGTCTCCACCTTGATCACCAACTATAAATGCACTGTACATACCAAATGCAAAATATAGCATTAGTAAACCTTCAAAAACGACATTAACCGATATGTTTTTACGTAAATATTTGTTGCCTTTCCAGCTGTCTTTTAATGTACTGATATTAAATTTTGGTGTTCTTACAAAATCACTTCGTTTACCAATATGTCCTTCTAATACTGCAATAGAATTGTGTAAAGAAAAGCCCATTGCTATAGAGAAAAATGTAAAAAACAATGCAATGTATTTTAAAAAGTCTTTAAAAGTGTTACCATGACTTTGTTTATACATAACCCAATAACAAACAAAAAAGATAACTGTACTTATTACAAAAAAGCTCATGACATAAAAGTATGGCCTTAAGTGTGCATATTCATTTTTTATGTACAACATTGGTATACTTAAGATACCAACAATTAATACATTTAAAAACATGGTGCTATTTAATAAATGAAGGATACCATGTAATTTAGTTTTAGCCGAAATGTTTTTATTGGTTAATACACGACCAAGCATCTTGCGGAAGTTTTCTGCTCCACCTTTATTCCATCTAAACTGTTGTGATCTTGCAGCACTGATAACAACTGGTAACTCAGCTGGAGTTTCAACATCTTCTAAATATTTAAACTTCCAGTTTTTAAGTTGTGCTCTATAACTTAGGTCTAAATCTTCTGTTAAAGTATCACCTTCCCAGTTTCCTGCATCTAAAATACAGTCTTTACGCCAGACACCTGCTGTACCATTAAAGTTTATAAAGTGTCCTTTGCTACTACGTCCAACTTGCTCTAAAGTAAAATGAGCGTCTAATGCAAAGGCTTGAATTTTTGTTAATGTAGAGTAATCCCTATTGATGTGTCCCCAACGTGTTTGTACTACACCTATTGCTTCGTCCTTAAAAAACGGAATTGTTTTTTTTAACCAGTTTGGTTTTGGTAAAAAATCGGCATCAAAAATTGCAATGTATTCTCCTTTTGCAACTTCTAATCCTTCTTTTAAAGCTCCTGCTTTAAAACCTTGTCTATTTGTTCTGATAATATGAGTGATATCAAGGCCTTGTTGCTTTAATTTTTCAACGTGTGCTTTTGTGGTTTGTACAGTCTCATCTGTAGAGTCATCAAGTACTTGAATCTCTAATTTGTCCTTTGGATAGTCAATTAACGCTATGTTGTCTAGTAAACGATCCATAACGTACAGCTCGTTAAAAACAGGAAGCTGTATGGTTACAAATGGGATTTCTTCAGGGTTTTTGAAGTTGAATTTTGGTGCGTTTTCTTCTTTTTTTTGAGCAGCTAAGTAGTTGAATAACAGGTTTAACTGAGCTAAGGCGTACATAAAAATAAGAACTAGCGCAATGCTGTAAATAATAATGGTAATGGTCTGGAGAATCACTTTTTAAAACTGTATTTAAATATCCACGTTAATATTTTAACGCCAGCAAATATACTACCTTTTATTGTTCCTGAAACTTTTGAGACACCAATTCTATTACGATAGTTTACAGGCACTTCAATATAAGTCAGTTTTTGCTTCAATGCTTTTAGTTGCATTTCTACTGTCCAACCATAGGTTTTATCTACCATATTTAAAGCTAGAAGCTTATCATATTTTATGGCTCTAAAGGGTCCAAGATCTGTAAATTTTGCACCAAAAAATAAAGACATTAGTGTTGTTGCCAGCCAATTTCCAAAAATTTGTTGTGGTGTCATGCTACCTTCTTCTCTTAGGTTTTTAACACGTGCACCAATAACAAAATCTGTATTATTGTCCAAAATAGGAGCTATTATTTTGGTCAATTCTTCTGGATAATCACTGTAATCTCCATCTAAAAAAACAATTATATCTGGTTTGTTAGTTTGTTTAGTAATGTAGTCCATCCCTTTTAAACAGGCATAACCATAACCTTTGTTACTTTCTTTTAAAACGGTAGCACCTGCATTTTTTGCATTAGTTTCTGTTAGGTCTGTAGAGTTGTTGCTAACTACAATTACCTCATCAACTAATTTTGGAATATCGTTTATAACGTTTGCAATTGAGTCTTGCTCGTTGTAGGCAGGAATGATGACTTTTATTTTGGTCATTTAAGGTCGCTTAATTTATTTTCTTTTTTAAAGGACTTTAAATCGGTCCATTCTTTTATTTTTTGTCCTGCTTTAAATTTTACTGCAGATATCAACGCATCGTTTTTATACATAAGACAATACCCATTTTTTTGATTGTCTTTAAGTTGACATTTATGATTTATTTTTTCGTTGTCATCATAAAACAACCACCATTTTACCTTTTTATCGGTTATATAATGACCTTCCTTTTCTTTTTTACCGCTTTCGCGGAAATACTGCCAATAGCCAGTTTTGAGGTTTTGGTTAAAGCCTCCAAATTTAGAAATTACTGAGTTGCTATGATAGAATTTCCAGAATTTATTTTTTAAATCGTTTAAATAATGCCCTTCACTTTTAGTTTTTGAATTATCAAAATAGGTTTTCCAGTAGCCCGTTTTTAGCCCATTTATATAACGACCTTGACTTTTTAAGTAGCTGTTTTTGTGGTATGTTTTCCAGTAACCATTGGCTTTACCTTTAAGATAATTACCTGCTTTTTGTAAAGTGTTATTATTATGATAGTAGGTCCAATACTTTTCTTTTAAGCCTTCATTGTAATTACCTTTAGCTTTAATTGTTTTATTGTCATGATACTCTATCCAATAGCCTGTTTTAAGGTTGTTGCTATAGTTTCCTTTTTCTTTAATGCTTCCGTTTGGGTAGTAATACACCCAAAAATCTATTTTTTGATTATTATTAGTCCAACCTTTATACAATAGGCTTCCGTTGTCGTAAAAGGCTTTCACGTAAGTTTTTTCCGCGTAAGCGTTATAACCGAAAACAATAAAAAAATATAAAACAAAGGTTTTCATTTTTTATTTTTTGTTTACAAAGTCCATCAAGTCAACATCATTCCCTAATAAGATTTCTGTTGGGTTTATACGTCCATCTTCTGGTCCGTTTTCTAATTTTAAAACACCTCTTGGACAAACAGCACTGCAAACACCACATCCTACACAACTAGAACGCACAATGTTTTCTCCTTTTTGGGCATAGGCTCTAACATCAATACCTTGCTCGCAATAGGTAGAGCAATTTCCGCAAGAGATACATTGTCCTCCATTAGTTGTAATTCTGAATCTAGATTTAAAACGTTGGACAAAACCTAAGTATGCAGCCAATGGACAACCAAAACGACACCATACGCGATTTCCAAAAATAGGATAGAATCCTGTGCCAATTACACCTGCAAAAATAGAACCAACGATTAGGCTATAAATACTTTGTATTGTGGATGTTTTTATACCTAAAATGGTACTAGAATCTGTCAAAAAACTATATAAGGTCATAGCTGTCATTGTTAATACAAACACTAAAACAATATGAATTAAATAACGCTCGACCTTCCATGCAAATAGTGATTTGTCAGAATGTTGTCTGTAAGGATCACCAAGTGTTTCTGCTAATCCACCACAACCACAAACCCAACTGCAGTACCAGCGTTTTCCAAAAAAGTAAACCATTACTGGTACAATGACTAGGGTTAATACAATACCCCAAACCAGAATAAAAATTCCTATTCCTCCAGTTGCTAAAAGTTCGTCTAAATTCCATTTAAAAAAGAAATCATAATCTAAAGGAAACGCATTTTTAAAGTCATAATAAGGCATTTGCAGTCTTACCATAATTTCGGGAACGATAAAAGCAAATACAATTTGAAAAAATAAAACCGAAGTCGTCCTAAAAATTTGATACATATTATGACGGTATTTTATGTACATACGTACAGCCATTACTGTCATTACCACACAATACATAAAACCATATACAAACCAATGCCCTGCAGGATTACCGCTTAAAGACTCGCTAATTGGGTCTACTAAAAGGGTCCAATTGGTTGCGTATTCTGACGCGAAATAGAGCACTAAATAAAAGGAAACTAAAAAGATGAATACCATCCAGCCTATCCAACCACGATTTGTGGAACTTTCATGATAGATACCATCGTTTTTTATTCCTTTTTTACCTAATAAAATAACATTTGGTAAAATAAACATTAATGATCCAATTATACCTAATCCAAAGGTTAATAACCACATAAAGCCTTTATTGTTAACAATAAATCCTTTTGCGGATTTTTTACCAATTAAAGCAGCCATATCACTAGACTTGGTGTAGATTTTTTTATCCCATTCTTTATTTTTTATGTGGGTTTTATTAGCATTGTCTAATGCTTTTGATACAAAAGGTGATAACCTTTGCATACCATTAAAGTCTTTACCTACAATTTGTGATTTTAGGTCATTTATAAAAATCTCACTTTTAATTTTTTTATTCTTAATTATAGTATTTAGTGTCGTCTCGTTTAAGTTAAATGTCCCTAATAGAGGTAGGGCAGTAAAAATGGCTAATCCTATTAAAAAAATAACCAATCCTATATGTTTAATCGCTTTCATGTGTTTAGTAATTTTGATTTAATTAAAAAAGTGTGGTGTTTAGGCTTTGCTAAAAATACGCTTCCAACTTTTTTTATGCGCAGTAAGATTGGTGTTAAATTCGCTGTTGTATTGTGTTAAAATTTCATTTTCATAAGCTTTATAAAACTCAGGATCAAAATTAGCGTCCTTTAAATAGGTCATGACGTAATCTAGATCTTGTTTTTCGGTCAACCATTTATCAAAAATTTCATGTCGCATTCTAATCCCGAAGGTGTTTATTCCAAGAAATACTTTGGAGTCTTTGTGGTAAGCAACGGTTATGCAAATGTTTTCTTTTTGGTGCTTCCAATGGAAATGTTTTTCGTACTCAGGACGTCCACGCTCTCCAAACACCCATCCGTAAGTTTGGTATTCGATATCTAAAAATTTCGCGCTATTAAACCAATGACCAGGTTTGTATCGTAGTCTATTACCACAAATGGTTTGTGCTAAAGTTTCTCCCATCATACGTCCTGTGTACCAAACAGCTTCAATTGGACGTCTGTTACCAATAGCTTCGTGTTGTTCAGCACAATCTCCGATAGCATATACATCTTTGATGTTAGTTTCTAGGTAACGGTTGACAAGTACACCTCGTTTGGTTTCTATTTTAGAGTCTTTTAAAAATGAAATGTTTGGAGATACTCCAGCAGTCAGTCCAACAAGGTTACAAGTTATTTCTTCTCCTGTTTCTTCAATAATTATGGATTTTACGTTTCCGTTTTCGTCCGATTTGATTTCTTTTAGATTAGTGTTTAATCTTAAATCAATGTGGTGATTTTTAATGTGTCTGTTAATCATTTGACTTTCGCCTTCAGGTAAAACACCATTCCAAAAACTAGTCTCTCTAACTAAAAAAGTAACTGGTATGTCTCTTGAATTTAGCATTTCTGCCATTTCAATACCAATTAATCCTCCACCAACAATTACAGCATGTTTACAAGTTTTGTTATCTGGTGCAGTTTGCTGCATGTTATCTAAATCTTGTTTACTGTATAAGCCTTGTACACCTTTTAGATCTTGTCCTGGCCAATCAAATTTATTAGGTTTACTTCCTGTGGCAATTACCAATTTATCATAAGTCATTGTATTGCTTTCAGCAAAATGGAGTGTTTTGTTATCAGTATCTATAGCATTGACATAACCTTTTTTTAAGTCTATACGGTTTTTCTCCCAAAACCAATTTTCGTAAGGTTGGGTGTGTTCAAACTTCATGTGACCCATGTACACATACATTAAAGCTGTACGAGAAAAAAAGTAATCCGTTTCGGCAGAAACAATAGTAATTTTTTTATCTGATAATTTTCTGACGTGTCTTGCTAGAGTAACTCCAGAAATTCCGTTTCCTATAATGACGATGTGTTCCATAAATTGAGATTGTTAGATAGTCTGTCGGTTTTAAAATTAAAAACTTAATTAGTTTAGTAGTTTAGAATGGGTTTAAATTACTAATGTTTGTAAGGTTTTGAAAAATATTTAGACGTCAATTTTTTTTTTTTTTGAAAGTTTTCATTAAATGTTAAGACTTAATTAATGTTACAAAGATTTAAAACTTAACATAAAGATGAAAAAGAACCTAATACTATTGCTTGTTGTCAGCGGATTATTTTCCGCGAAAGCGCAAACCCTTAACGACTTTTTTACACAAACAGACGCCTTTTTAAAATCCTACGTGGTTAAAGGTAAAGTAGATTACAAAGCGGTAAAACAAAACGTAGCTAGTTTAAACACAATTTTAACTATTGCAGATCGTATTACTGTAGACCAAACAGATGCTAATAATTACCAAGCCTTTTGGATTAATGCTTACAACTTGTCTGTTATTAAAGGTATTGTTGATAATTACCCAATAGCCTCACCATTGGATAAAGCTGGTTTTTTTGATAAAACAACGTACAGTTTAGCAGGACAAAAGGTGACATTAAACACCATTGAAAATGAATTGTTAAGAGCCAAGTTTAATGATGCAAGATTTCATTTTGTACTTGTTTGTGGTGCTATAGGTTGTCCGCCTTTAATTGCTAATGCTTATTTACCAAAAACATTGGAAGCGCAATTAGAACAACAAACAAAATTAGCGTTAAATGGTGATTATTTTGTGAAGTTAAACGACAAAAAGAAAACAGTTGAAGCTTCTGAAATCATGAAATGGTACAATGAAGATTTTGTACAAAATGGTATGACCGAAATTCAATTTATAAATAAATATAGAGCCAATACAATACCTGAAAATTATAAGTTAAAGTACTTTTCTTATAACTGGAAACTTAATAAACAATAAAAAAAATATAACGCTTTCGCGGAAAGCAAAACAAAAAAAAGCATGAAAAAACTAACTTTACTACTAATCGCTATTGCAACTTCAATAACTGGTTTTTCTCAAGATGATGACACTTCAGGAAGTAATATTCAAACCTACACACCTTCAAAATTATTAAGTCAAGACCAATGGGATATTAAGTTTTTTAATAACCTTTATACACAAACAGAAAGTACGTTTACATCTGGTAAAGAAGCTAGAGAAACTTATTTTACATCAACCGTAGATGTATTTACAGGTATTAGTGCTAACAACCGTTTTAATGTTGGTTTATTATTAGAGTTTAGGTCTAATGTAATTGGAGATCGTGATGCTTTAGATGTATTTAAATTTGATGGCGAAACAAATACTGCACGTTCTGGTTTTACCTCTTTTGCGCCTGCAGTTAAATTTAATCCTATTAAAAGGGTTAGTAATTTTACTATCCAGACCGCGTTTCATATTCCTTTAGTTGATAACGAAAGTGAAAACGGAGTGTTTTTAGACCAAAAAGGGTTTACGTTTCAAAATCGTTTTTTTTATGATTATAATTTTAACTCAAAATGGCAATTATTTACAGAGCTTAATACAGAATATCACTTTGGTAAAAAAGAAGATAGTTTTGCTAATAACAGTTTAAGTTTAACACCAGGTTTGTTTTTAAGTTATTTCCCGAGTTCTAAATTTACCGTTTTAGGATTAGTACAACACTCACAACGTATAGATACAGGTAATGATTTTGAACAAGATTTTACTGCAGTTGGTGGAGGAGCAAAATACCAAATTAGTGATGTGTTAAATATTGAAACCTTGTATTCTAAATTTGTTAGAGGAAGCAATACAGGTTTAGGACAATCTTTTAATATTGGTTTAAGAGCCTTATTTTAATAAGTAATATTAATTTAAAAGTAAATATATCCTGCTGAAAAGCGGGATTTATTTATATTTAGTCAAAAAAATAATGCGCTTCATTCAGATTTTACTTATTGTAATATTACTTCAATGTTGTACAGCACAAGACAAAAAAATAAACGGAGTAAGTTTTGTGGCGCACAGAGATAGTATTACTCAGCAAAATATCAATCCACTTTTAAATGTTAATGCCAATTATGCTGCCATTATGCCTTTTGGTGTTATTAAAGATTTAGCTCATCCTGAGGTTAGTTATGGAGCCGAAAGACAATGGTTTGGTGAGACTAAAATAGGTGGCAAACAATATGTAAATGCCTTAAAAAAAGATAACATTAAAATCATGCTTAAACCACAACTTTGGGTTTGGCATGGCGAGTTTACTGGTTTTATAACAATGAAAACCGAAGCGGATTGGAAAATCTTAGAAGAAACTTACACTAAATATATTCTAGATTTTGCTCAAGTGGCTCAAGATACAAAAGCAGAAATTTTTTGTATTGGTACAGAATTAGAGAACTTTGTGGAACAGCGACCAGACTATTGGATTAATTTAATTACTAAGGTCAGAGCTATTTATAAAGGTAAATTAACTTACGCAGCTAATTGGAATGAGTACACAAAAACACCTTTCTGGGAACAATTAGATTATATTGGTATTGATGCCTATTTTCCGGTTAGTGATAGTAAAACACCTACTGTAGAAGAGTGTTTAAAGGGCTGGATAAAGCATAAAAAAACAATAGTAGAGTTTACTGAAAAATATAATAAACCAATTTTGTTTACTGAGTTTGGTTACCGTAGTGTAGATTATGCAGGTAAAGCACCATGGACTGTAGATAGAATTGAAGAAAAAGTAAATCTAGAAGCACAGGTTAATACTACCAAAGCTTTATTTGAAGCTTTCTGGAAAGAAGACTGGTTTGCAGGAGGTTTTGTCTGGAAATGGTTTATAAATCATGACAAAGTTGGAGGTGTGGATAATAACCGTTTTACACCACAAAATAAACCTGCAGAAACCCTTATTAAAGAACATTATAAAGTAAATTAAATGAAGTATTTATTATTTGTTTTAACCTTTTTTGGAGTTACAATTGCGCAATCGCAAAACATTACTGATTTAAAAATACAAGGCAATAAAAAGCTAAAATCTAGTTTTGTCAAAAAAGTAGCTAATGCTAAGCCTGGTGCAGTTTTAGATAGTATCCAGTTGGACGAAGATATTAAGTTGTTAAAACGATTACCTTCAGTTTCTCATGCGTATTATCAAGTATTTCCTTCAGAAAATGGAGATTATAATGTGTTTTATAATATCGAAGAAAATTTTACAATAATACCTTCTTTTAATGTGTATACTTCAAATGATGGCGAGTTTGCTTACAGACTTGGAGTGTATGAGTTTAATCTTTTAGGGCAAAATATGATTTTTGGTGGATTTTATCAAAAAGACATATTCAGTTCATATGGTATAAATTTTAGAGCACCTTATTTGTTTAGTCGTCAGTTTGGTTTGGCAATTAATCATCAGGATTTACAAACCTTAGAACCTGTTTTTTTTGATAATACCACTTCAGATTATAGATACAGAAACAAATCTTTTGAAGTTTTAGGATTGTATCAACCTAACTTTAATAATCGTTTTGAGTTTGGTATTAATTCCTTTTTAGAAGAATATGAATATCAGTCAGGAGCAACAAGTCCTGACGTACCTCAAGCCTTAAGCGTTAATAAATTATTATATAAAGCTATATACGAATACAATAATCTAGATTACAATTACCAATACGTTTCGGGTTTTAAAAGTCAATTAAATGTACAATATGTGACGTCTACAAGTGATGACTTACCTGAGTTTTTAATTGGATGGAATGATTTTAATTATTACAAAAGAGTAGGGCAAAGAGGGAATTGGGCAACACGTGTTAGATTAGGGTTGTCAAGTAATGACGAAACCCCTTTTGCACCATTTTCAGTGGATAATAATTTAAATATTAGAGGTGTTGGTAATACCATTGATAGAGGTACAGGAGCAGTCGTTTTAAATACAGAGTATAGACATACATTATACGAAAAAGGTTGGTTTGCACTACAAGGTAATGCGTTTGTAGATGCAGGAAGTTGGAGAAATCCTGGTGGAGATTTAGGGGATTTTGGTGATGCCGATAACTTACGAGTGTTTCCAGGACTAGGCTTGCGTTTTATACACAAATCTATCTTTAATGCCATTTTTAGAATAGATTATGGTTACGGAGTTTCAGAAAAGGATGGTCAAGGATTGGTCTTTGGTATCGGTCAGTATTTTTAATAATAGTCTTAATTTAATTAAATATTAAGTATATATGAAATCAAACAGAAACTTTGTAGTTGGTGATATTCATGGAGGATTAAAAGGGTTAAAGCAATTGTTAGAGCGTATTGGTTTGACGGAAGAGGATAGTTTTATATTTTTAGGAGATTATGTAGATGGTTGGAGCGAATCTGCACAGGTTATTAAGTTTTTAATGGAGTTTTCTAAGCAATATAATTGTGTTTTTATAAAAGGAAATCATGATGTTTGGTGTGAACAATGGTTAGAAGATAAAACCGTAAATCAAGCTTGGTTTGTTAATGGAGGCGAAGGTACAATAGCAAGTTATAATCAGTTTTCAGACGAAGACAAAGCCATGCATTTACAGTTTTTTAAACAAATGAAGTTGTATTACCTTAATACTAATAATCAATTGTTTTTGCATGCTGGATTTACATCAATGCATGGAGTAGATAAAGAAATACATCCTGAGACTTTATATTTTGATAGAACCCTTTGGGAAATGGCAGTCACTATGGATAAAAGAGTAAAAAAAGACTCTGTATTATATCCTAAACGTTTAAAACATTATCACGAAATTTATATAGGTCATACACCAACTATTAGATTTAACTCCGATCAACCTATGCAAGCCATTAATGTATGGAATATTGATACAGGAGCTGCATTTACTGGTAAAGTTTCAGCTGTAAATATTGATGACAAAACCGTATTTCAAAGCGATAATTTGCCTAAGCTATATCCAAACGAAACAGGGAGAAATAGTACGTCTTATAATTCAACTAAATAAAATTTAAGGTTATTAACGCTTACATATTTTATTTAAATAATAATTATGCAACTCTTTTGCAGAAGCACCAAACCATTTTTTTATATAAATGACTAAATAATGGTATTGTAGTGTCCAAACGCCATGTTTTTGATATAACCTAGCTGAGGTTTTAAGCTTATGATTAATTACAACAAATTCTTTACGTTTATATAGTTCGTTAATTAAAATATTGTCTTCGTAGATAATATAGTTTTCATCATAACCACCAATATCATTAAATAACGCTTTGGTTATAAACTGACTTTGATCACCACCACGACTTGCTCGCCAAGAAAATTGAGTTAACCAACTAGTAAAACGTAACCACCAATGGTTGCTATCAAATTGTAATCTAAAACAACCTGCATTATTACCTTTTTTAATTTCATCTAAAATTAACTGGTCATATCTGTTAGGTGGAAAAGAATCTGCATGTAAAAAATAAAGGATATCTCCTTTTGAAGCTTTGGCACCAAGATTCATTTGTTTAGCACGACCTTTTTCAGAATGTAAAACTTTAATATTTAAACCTAATCCTTGGATAATTGAAACGGTATTGTCTGTACTTCCACCATCCACAACAATAATCTCTTGAATAGTATTTAAGGATGCATTATCAATTAAATGATATAATACCTCTGTTATATGCTTCGCTTCGTTTAAAACCGGAATAATAATACTTATCATGCTGTATTTACGTAAGTTTTATTAGGTTGGTTTTAGTTATTTAAGTCCCAGTTGTAATCTTTGTAGCTAATTTTAGCTTTCGCTGAAATAGTTACTTCTGTATACTTGTTTAAAAAATCAATCAAACTTCCGTTTTGCTCAAAATCCTTATCAAACCATCTAAATATTTTAGATAATTTTAATGTGTTTTCTGAGATTTCATTTCTGTTTGTATCACTTAAAAACTCTTGAGTAGCCAAGGTTAATTGTTGTTCTAAATTATCTGCTGTAAATGCAGTGTTTTGTAATTTAGGACAAGAGTAAGAGGCACAAACAATAGCAAAATGTATACGTGGTTCGTTCATTTTACGTAGTATTTTATGCTCTATATCTTCAAGATTATACCATTTGTCACCAAATTGCCATAAGCGTTGTTCCCAAGGGTTTTTGATGTCTTTTATGCTTTTTACAGGATAATTTTTTATAATTAAATCTATTGTTAATGCGTTGTATGCATTAATCCAAAAGGCTAGTTTTTCTTCTTTTGACCAATCTTCTATTGTTTCAGCGTGTGTTAAAGCATCGATGTAAATAGCAAGAGTAGTTTTGTCTTCTCTAAATTTTTTGTAATCTACATTTCCTGAGATAGAAACATGCTTTTGTAAAAGCTTATTCCATCTTTGGTGATTAAAAGTTTCTGTTTTTGTTCCCTTAGGAGGCAAAGGTGGAAGAGGTATTTTTTCTGTAAGTTTTATAGTTTCGGTATGAGAAGAAAGTGTGTCCTTTTTTACAGTATTGACTATATCTTTTTTACTTTCAGCTTCAGCTTCAGCTTCAGCTTCAGCTATAGCTTCTTTTTTAATTGTATTAGTTACTATTTGGGTATTTGAGGTAGTTTGTTTTGTGCTTTTACAAGCGCAAAACAAGACCAATAATGCTAAGGCTAAAAGTTGTTTCATTTTTTTAAGGGATATAATTCTTGACTTATAAAATCTTTAGGGAAGTTCTCATCTCCTTCAAAACCTAACTCGATATCACGACCATCATGCGGAATGTAATTGGTTTTAAAAATATAATCCCAAATACTTAACGTTATACCAAAATTAACACCAAACTTTGTGTGTTCTGGCAAGTGTTTTACATGATGCCAAATGTGCATTTTTGGATTGTTAAATACATATTTTAAAACACCATAATCCCAACCTAAATTAGCATGATTTAAGTGTCCAATAGTTATTGCAAAAAAGTGGACTATTGCAACGTGTTGCGCATCAAAACCGCCAATTATGGCAATTGGTATGTATAACATGGATTTATATAAAACCGGTTCCATCCAATGGTAGCGTAAATGAGCAGCAAATCCCATTTCTTTAACACTGTGATGTACTTTATGGAAGTTCCATAAAAACTCAAAGCGATGTAAAAGGTTGTGTGTCACCCATTGTGTAAAATCAGAAATTATAAAGAAAATAAATAGTCCTAACCACAATGGTAAATTATCTACATCAAACAATTGAAAACTTGAAATAGATAAACCAACAACTCCTAAAATATCATCAAAAAAACTTGCAGCAGTATTAGATAAAGCTATTAATACAATAAGATTTAGTAAAAAGAAATTAAAAAACATGTAAAACGTATCTAACCAAAAATCTTTACGGAAAATAGATTGTTTTTTACGCCAAGGAAAAATAATTTCTAAACCCCAAACAACTAATGATATTATGATTAACCCATAAAAATAGTTGTCCCAATTATTTGGGAATATAATCTGGTGTTTTAAATAGTTCCAATAGCCAAAGTAGGCGTTTTTTATTATTTCTAAATACTTTTCCATAGCTGGCTAAATTAGCCTTTTAGTTACTTTTTTGATGTAACTAAAGTTACATCGTGTTATAGTTTTTCTATCAACCCTTTAAATAGTGCAATCATATCTGGTTCTGCTTTATTAGCCATTGCTATAATTTCGCTAATGTCTACAGGTTTTAGATTACTTGGGTCGCATTCGTCTGTTAAAACTGACACTGCAGCTACTTTTAAATTTAAATGATTAGCAACAATTACTTCTGGGACAGTACTCATCCCAACTGCATCTGCACCAATAATTTTAAGCATGCGGTATTCGGCTCTAGTTTCTAATTGTGGTCCAACAACACTAGCGTAAACACCTTCATGTAATTTTATATTATTAGCTTTTGCTATAGCTTTAATTTTTGCATTTATGTCTAAATCATAAGGTGCACTCATGTCTGCAAAACGTTCGCCAAGCTCAGCAACACCTTTAAAAGCTAGAGGAGAACTTCCTTGTAAGTTAATATGATCGTCAATAAGCATTAATTCACCTTTCTTAAAGTTTAAATTAATAGCACCAGAAGCATTAGATACCAATAGTGTTTTGATACCCAATTTTTCCATAATTCTAACTGGGTAAGTAACATCTTGTAAGCTGTAACCTTCATAAACATGAAAACGACCTTGCATTACAATTACTTTTTTTCTAGCTAAGGTTCCGTAAATTAATTTTCCTTTATGAAACTCGACAGTAGCTGTAGGGAAATTAGGAATGTGATTATAGCTCACCTCTTGAATTACCTCAAGCTCATCAGTTAGTTTTCCTAATCCAGTACCTAAAATAATACCAACTTCTGGTTGGTCAAATCCTTTTTCTTTTAGGTATTCTACGGTTTTATTTATTTGTTTTATCATGTTCAATTAAGGCTTTTAAGGTTTGGTTGTTGGATATATCTTCGTATGTGTCAACATCATTTAATGGTTCTAACAAAAATACGTTTTCCTTAACTAAATCTTTCATGGTGTCTTCAAAAACTGTTTCTGTTCCCCAAGATTTATTTTCAAAAATTGCTGGATGCAATTGTTTCATTCCTAAAAGATAATAGCCACCATCTATTGCAGGTCCAATCACTGCATCATTATTATCTAAAGCGTCAAAAGCTTGATTAATATGTTCGGGTTTTAGATCATATAAATCGCTACCAACAATAACTATTTTAGTATAGCCAGAATCAAAACCAGTTTTAAATGCATTAGACATTCTTACACCTAAGTGGTCACCAGATTGTTGCTGTTTTTGGTAAATATCAGCATTCCAAAGGTCGTTTTCTCTAATTTTAACCGAGTAATATACTGCTTTGTCACTGTCTATTTGTTGTAAAACACTTTCAGTGTGTTCTAATAATTTTTTATATATCGCTAAAGCGGAAATATTGCCAATAGTCTTAGCTAATCTTGTTTTTACTTTTCCTAACTCAGGGTTTCTGGTAAAGGTTATTACTAGATTTTTATGCATGAATTTTTATTTTTTTGTAGAAGTTGTCTCAAATACTTTAATCCCTTTAGTTAACCATTTGCTCCAAGCTTCATTAAAAGTATGTATTTGTTCTGTTTCATTGTCTTCGGAATCTACTACAGTAAAATCATTGTTTTTCCACTCAAAAATGCCACCATACAGATTAAGTACATTGGTGTAGCCTTCATCTTTTAGTTTTTTAGCAATGGTTTCTGATCGTATTCCTAAGGAGCAATACACGACTATTTTTTGATCTTTATTAGTGTGTTTTTCGGTAACCGTTTTGATGTCAAAAAAATCGTAACCTACCAAAGTTGCATTTTTAATATGACTAATTTCAAATTCTTTAGGTTCTCTTGCGTCTAAGATAATAGCGTCAGTTTTTGGCATTGCCAATTCTTGAACGGTAATGTAGGGAACACTGTTTTTATTGTGTTTTTTTAGTAATTCATCTAGTGTGTCTTGCGCTATGCTTTGTGCAGCAAAAAGACTTATAAATAAAAATAATATTGTTTTCATAATGTTATAAATTAATTCCGAAACCTTGTAATCCACTTTCAATAGCTGGTAAAATCTCGGTATTATCCCAAATACCAGTCACTATTGTTCTTGCGTATTCTTCTGGTAACAAACCGTTTTTCATTAAACTATTAGTTAGCTTATAGTTATAGTCGAGCGTATGATGCGTAAATTTCATTTCACCATTAATGTCTTCTAAAATGGCATACCAAACTTGTGGTGATCCATCATTAGCAGGCATACCAATAACACCTGGATTTAGCCATAATTTGTTGTCTTGCTCATGACTAAAAGGTAACCCACAATGTCCAGCAATAATAACATCGCTTTTAGTTGCATCTATTGTTTTTGCCTTAATATTCCAGTCTGTAGATTTAAATACAAATTCTGATACATTAAAATAATCACCATGGACAACGGTTACTTTTTTATTAGCATAATTAAAAGTGATATGATCCGGAAACATTGCTAAATACGCTATCGAGTTTTTACTTAGTTTGCTTTGTGCATAAGGATACCAAAGTTTAGAAAACCCATTACATCGTGAGCCTTCTGTAAAATCGCAACCGCAATCTGCTTCACCTTTAGTTAATTGGATTTCTACATTACCTAAAATACTTTTGGCTTTCCATAATTTTAAAAGCTGTACCGTTTCTTCGGGTTGTGCACAATAGCCAACAACATCTCCTGTGCAAATACAGTTTTCTGGAGCAATATTTTGCTGTTCAGCAATAGCTTTAAGTGCTTCTAAGGCTTGAAGATTACTGTAAACACCTCCAAAAAGCAAGACTTTACCAGATAATGTGCCTATATTATTTATTGTTTTATCCATCTAGGAACGAAATATAAAAGGTTACAACTAAAAATGCCCCAAACATTGACCCAAAGTAAATCAGCATAACGACCCTTTGTAAAAATTAAAGCTTCTGGGAACACTTTGAATACTAATAAAAAACCAAAAATTATACCACAACCAATACTTAAATAGAAGCTAATTTTTGGCACTTTATAACTCCAGAATACAAATATTGGTGTTAAACCAATGACCATAGTTCCAGATATTGTGGTGGCAGAAAGGATTTCGGCATTAAAAAAGATTGGGATTGTACCAAGTACAGCAATTGCTACCATTGCTAGTCTACCAAATGTTAGACTTTTACCTAATCCCAAATCGACAGCTAATAATTTTGAAAACGATGAAAACGTTGAATCTAAGGTTGATGCTGCTGAGGTAATCATAATAAAATTAATAACTAATAATACCACAACTCCAAATGCTTTTCCAACCTCCACAGCTGCTTGCCCTTTTAAACCTTGAGTTTGTGCATATACACCAATTAAACTAAAAAGTATGATGCAAATAGCACCTAATAAACTAGCCCATAAAAAGCTTTTTCTAGTCACTTTTGGCGAACTGATAAAAGCTCTGTCAGTTAGTACAGGATCATGAAAAGGATAGCTAAAAGATTGTATTATTGCTGCAAAAAACAGGTTTAAACCTAGTTCAAAACTCCAAGTTCCAGAGTTTACAATGTCTTTTGTATTAAAATTTTCAACTGAAAAAATAGTATATAAAATAATGATTAATAGTACAGAAAATAAGACCATTTGTATCACATCTGTAAATATTGAGCTACTCAAACCACCTTTTATAGCATAGCTTAATGTTAGTAATGTAAATACAATTATAGCAGTGTAATAGCTAGTACTTCCTGTTTCACCAAAGTAAGAGCCAATAACCATGGTATTACTCCAAACCTCATTAAATAATCTAATAATAATTAAAAACGTGAAGACTCCAACCGCTTTTTTGCCAAATTTACTAGTTAAAAAGTCATGAATACTTGTAAAGCCACCTTTGGTACGTAATTGATAAAATAGTAATCCAGCAACTGCAAAACTGAGATAATATCCAGCATAAGCGACACCTCCAACTAGACCAAAATCTAATCCTAAATTGGCAGCATTAGTAATACTTTTGGCAAAAATCCAAGAGATTATTAAACTACCAGTTAGTACTAAAACATTTGGCGACTTTTTGTTGTGATTGGCTTTAAAAAAAGATGTAGTAGTTTTTGCATAAGGTGATAAGGCAAACAAGATTAAACTTGAAGCTATTACTAAAATCCATTGCCAAATTTCTGTACTCATTTTTTAGTTTTGGTCCCACCAAACTGGGAAGTTAATATCGTTACCATTAGTTGCACTTGCTGCTTGATTATAGTTTTCGGCATTTAAAGCTTCTTCTTCTGCAGGATAAGGCATTCTGACTGGTATTAATCCATTGTTTAAACTTGCAGATATTGCATTAAACTCAGGAAAACCTGTACGTCTGTAGTCTACCCAACCTTCATATCCATTTATAAGGTTAGCAATCCATTTTTGGGTGATAATTTGTTGTAAAGGCGTTGTTCCAGGTGCATTATAAGCAGCATTGGTTGTTAGGTACGTTGCAGGTAAATCGGTTTGCCAATACTCAAAAGCATGTGCGACTCCTGTTTCATATAATTCTTGTGCATTGGCGCTAATTAATCCTTTTAAAGCAGCTTCAGCTAAAATAAAATGAACTTCCCAAGAGGTTATAAAATTAGCATCTAAAACCGAAGTGTCTTCTCTAAATGCACTTCCAGCTAATGAATAGTCTGCCAAAGCAATTGATGTTGATGAAGCATCAATACCATTAATCAATCCATTAAATTGATTGGAAGACGAGTTTTCAAAAGGTTTGAAAAACGTGCTTATTCTATCATCATTTAGGTCAATTAAAATATTTTCCATGGTTTCTGATAGAACAAAATTATTAAAATCTCCTATTCTTAATTGAGCCAATCTAAAGCTGTTTGGATCTGTGTTTGTAAAGTTGAATATAGCATTTTCAGCTGTAGCTGAAATATAATTATCTTCATTATATATGGTTTGTAATTCAATTGAAACATCCACTTGATCGGAAATACGAAGCAAATATTTTAATTTTAAACTATTTGCAAATTTTACCCAAGCGTCTAAATCACCATTAAATAAAATATCTCCTTCCAACGGAATCGCTAGATCGTAATTGGTAATAGCTTCAATCCCTTTATCAAGGTTATCTAATATCCCATTTTCATTTAAATAAATAGATTCTTGACTGTCATAACTTGGTGTAACGGTCCCCTCAATTCCATTAAAGGCTTCAAAATAGGGCACATCACCAAACAAATCTGTTAATCCTGCTGCCATGTATGCTTTTAAAATTAAAGCAGGACCTTCATAGACTTTAAAGGTTGAGGTGGTTTTGGATTGTGTTAATATAATCTCGTTATCACGTAAATTGGTGTAAAATATTGGCCAAGGATTTCCACCTAATTGTGGCGATTTTAAGGCGTGTCTGTCAAATAAATTGAAATCTAAGGCAGTCCTGTGTTGCGATAATAAATCTCCAGCAACAAAACCTTCATAACTCATTTGTTCTCCAAAATCATAAATAACCTGACGTAGTAGCAAACTAGGTTGTACTGTGTTTGGCGCATTAGGATTGGTGTTTATGTCTTCAAAGTCTTTAGTGCAACTTGTCATTAAAAGAAGCGTAAAAAAACTTAATATGTATAATGTGTTTTTCATGATGTGTCTATTAAAAATTTAAACTTGCTTTTAATCCAAAACTGCGTGATGTGGCATAACTCATGTCTTCTACACCACTAACAAAACCGTTGCCTTGTACTGCTAATTGTTCTGGGTCAAAGTGTGGGTTTTCAGTAATAACAAATAGGTTTTTACCAATTAAAGACACTGCAATGTCTCCTCCTTCTTTTAAGCCTAAAAAGCCTTCTTTTAATTTAAAATTGTAACCAACAGAAAATTGTCTCAACTTTAAGTAAGACGCGTCATAGATGTTATTTTGCTCTTGATTTCTGTCATAAAATTGTCTGTAATAGCTTTCTGCAGATATAGCTACAGTATTTGGTAAACCTGTATTAACATTAACTCCTTCTGCTACAATACCTTCGTCAGGTCTGTATTCTGTTTCGGCTAATTGTCCTCCAACATTACCTAATGCGCTAGTTCTTGATACAATTTCGCCACCTTGTCTCCAGTCAAATAAAAAGCTTGCAGTCCAATTTTTATAGCTAAAGTCATTGTTCCAACCTAATGTGAAATCTGGATTATAATTTCCAAGTTTCTGCAAAAAATTATTGCTGATGTAATTCCCTTGGTCATCTAAAACAAATTCTCCAGTTGAGTTAGTACTATAACCTGTACCATAAATATCTCCAATCTGTCCACCTTCTTCAACTTGAAACCAAACCGTTTGATTGGCACTATCATAAATTCGGCTATAAGCCAAGGTTAAACGTCCATCTTCTTGAGGTAACTCTTCTATAGTTGCTTTGTTTTTAGCAAAATTGAAGGTTGTATTCCATTTAAAATTAGACGTCTTAATAGGAGTGAAGCCAGCAATAATTTCGACACCAGTCGATTTTACTTTTCCACCATTTACAACTTGTTGTTCATAACCGGATGAAATTGGTATTGGTAATGAAATTATTTGATCTTTAGTTATGGCATTATAATAGGTAAAGTCAAAACGAATACGATCTTTCAAGAAACGTAAATCTGCACCAAATTCGTAATTAGTGGTGCTTTCTGGTTTTAATTCTGAATTAGGAATAAAATCTTGATTACTAAAAGTAGGTTGACTGTTAAAAGGTGTTTGCGATACAAAAGCTCCGGAAGTTTGATATGGATTAGTATCGTTACCAACTTGTGCCACACTGGCTCTTAGTTTTGCAAAAGATACAGCTTCAGGAAGCTCTGTAACATTAGATAAAATAAAACTGGCTGAAGCCGAAGGATAGAAAAAAGAAGTACCATCAACCGAAAAAGGTGTTGCTAAAGCACTAGACCAATCATTACGACCAGTAATGTCTAAAAATAGAAAATCTTTATAGCCTAATTTTGCAATTCCATAAAAGGAATTGATACGTTTTTTAGATTCAAACTGAAACACTTCAATAGGTGATGCTGCATTATTTAGATTAAAAATTCCAGGTTGCGCCAAACTAACCGTTTGTGATTGCTTGGTTGATGCTGTTTGGTTTAATCGGTTTCCACCAATAGATACATCTAGTTTAAAATCGCCAAACGTATTATTGTAATTTAATAGAAAATCGGTATTAACTTCTCTGTAAAACACATCATGTTCTGCGTAAGCACCATTTTGAAAACGATTACTAGAATAGGCACGTTTTAGTAGTCTTTTTTCAGAGGAATAATCCATTCCTGTTCTAACCTGAAGATTTAAATGGTCTGTAAATTTATGTGTAATAGCAACGTTTCCGAAGACACGATCACGATTAAAACTATTTGTGTTTTCGTATAAAATAAAATAAGGATTATCAAAAAACGTATAGTTAAAACTATATTGTTGTACACCTTCTAAACCTGGTTGCCAATAGTTTTTTAAACTATTAATATCAAGACTTCGTGGTCCCCAAGCTACCAAACTGTAATTTACATTTTCGCTACCATAACCGTTAGATGGTCTGTTATCACTTGTAGAATTGGTGTAAGATAATGAGGTTGAAATAGTCGTTTTTTCTGTGGGCTCAAAATTTAGTTTTGCAGCAACAGTTTGTCGGTCTAAATTTACACCAGGAATAATAGATTCGCTTCTTAAATCTGTAAACGATAATCTATAATCACCAGTATCAAAACCATTAGAAATAGCAATATTGTTTATTGTAGTAATTCCTGTTTGGTAAAAATCTTTTAAGTTATCTGGATTAGATTGAAATAAGGTTGGTGTAATAGCGTCACCAGAATATAAAGCAGTGTCTCCACCACGTACAACAGTTCCGTTTGCTAATGTCACTGGACTATTAAACTGCGGAACGTAAATACCAGCATCCAATTGTGGTCCCCAAGAATAGGTGATATTATCATTAATTCCGCCTCCAAGACCATCAACGTATTCAAATTGTCCAGAATTACCTTGACCGTAACTATTCTGAAATTCTGGTAATCTAAACGCATTATCAACAAATAAAGACGTATTAATGCTAATCCCTAAACCTTTGGTTTTTTTACCATCTTTGGTTTTAATAACAATCACTCCGTTGGATGCACGCGTACCATACAAAGCAGCAGCACTTGGACCTTTTAATACAGAAACCTCTTCGATATCGTCTGCATTAACTTCCATAGCTCCATTTCCAAAATCTATTTCCTGAAAACCAGCAGCAGCTTCGTTTGTAAAGTTAAAAACAGTATTGTTGTTAATTGGGACACCATCCACTACAAATAAAGGATTGTTGTTAGAAAATGAGGCTTCACCACGAATCGTTATTTTTGAAGACGATCCAACACCTGTAGCACCTTGAGATACTGTAACACCTGCAAGTTTACCAGCAAGATTATCAATAAAGTTAACCGTTTTAACTTCGGTTAAACCTTCACTTTTTAAAGATTGTACCACATATCCAAGTTCTTTTGTATCTCGTTCTAGACCCAAAGCAGTTATAACTACTTCGTCTAAATTAGAGGTGTCTTCTTCTAAAATAACATTAATAACCGATTGATTATTAATTGCAATTTGTTGTGTTTTGTAACCAATAAATGAGAATGTTAAGTTTTCCGTTTTCTCAGAAATTGTAATAGAATAATAACCGCTGTTATCGGATATTGTTCCGTTATTTTGGTCTGCCAAAATATTAACGTACGCTAAAGTTTGACCATCTTGTGCACTTGTTACAGTACCTGTAATTGTAGTTTGTGCAACGCTAAATGTACAAACAAGTAGCAAAGCACATAAGTAAATGTGTTTCATTTAAGTTAAATTAGTTTCAGTATATAATTGGCTAAAAGCCACTAGTGGTTGATATAAACTAATTTAGGAGACCCTTTGTTAAAAGGTAATTGTTGTGTTAATAATAGGTATTGTAATGCTATGTGTTTAAGTATCGCTTTCGCGAAAAAACATAGCTGTAGTATTATTATTTTTAGTGTTTTTGAAACCGTTTTATAACTATTTAAAATAGCTTTTAAGTCTTTAAACGAATCGATATCGTTTAAGGTTTCAAGTGTACTAAAAGTAATTTTAGTTGAAGATAAATAGTGTAATGTTGTGCTTTTTAAAGCTGAAGTTTGCCAAGGTAAATTTTTAAATTGCTTAGCATTATATAGGTTTTTGGTTAAACCCATTAAATAAAATCCGCCATCTTTTGATGGTCCAAAAACTAACTGATTATTGTTTAGTTTCTGGTAAGCTTCATTTATGTGCTTGGTTTTTAAATGTGGTGTGTCATTTCCTATAGAAATAACATTAGTAAAACCTCTATCAAAAACCGATTGAATAGCATTTGTAAAACGATCACCAAAATTTAAACCTTGTTGCTGTGCTTCAGTAAAATGAAAAAACGGTAATCCTGTTTTTTTAACTTTTTTAATAGTCTCGTTTGTAAGTGTTTCAAACAACAGACTATCTGAAAAAGATTTGCGTTTAGCATCCTCTTTAGCAGAATTAGAAAAAATTAAAATGGCAGTTTTAGTCTTCATTTATGGATTTCCGCGACAGCGAAAAAAGTTAGTTTTATATTAAGCAACAACACCTTGACAGCTACTTCCTGCTCCTGCAGTGCAACCATAACAATGTTGTGAAATTACTATGTTTCTACCTTCAAGTAATTCGGTTTTATAGTCTGATATATGTTTAGATTTACTGTTTACAGGCAATTCTAGCATTTGGTTAAAATCGCAATCAAATAAATAACCATCCCAACTTACAGACAATGTATTAGTACACATGACGTTTGCTACTGCAGAAGGATTATAAGCTTCGACTAAAGAGTACATATAATCTTCGTAGTTTTCTGAAGCTATTAAAAAGTCCAAAAATCTAGCAATTGGTAGGTTTGTAATTGCAAATAAGTTATGAAACTGAATGCTAAAATCTTCCATCAATGCTTTTTTGAAATCTTTTTCCATAGCCATTTGGTCACCAGGTAAAAAGGCTCCTGAAGGATTGTAAACCAAGTCCAATTTTAAATCGCTACCTGGCATACCATAACCAACAGCATTTAATTCCTGTAAGGCTTTAATAGACATGTCAAACACACCTTTACCACGTTGTTTGTCTGTTTTACCACGAGTCCAGTGTGGCATTGAGCTTATAACATGGATGTTGTGCTTTTTGAAAAACTGTGGTAAATCGTAATATTTTTTATTAGCACGAATAATGGTTAAATTAGAACGAACGATAAAGTCTTTAATTCCAATTTTTGAAGCTTCTTCTACAAACCATCTAAAATTTGGGTTCATTTCTGGAGCACCTCCTGTTAAATCTAAAGTATGTGCACCTGTCGTTTTAATAACATCCAAGATTTGTTGCATGGTCTCTTGGGTCATGATTTCCTTTCGGTCTGGACCTGCATCGACGTGACAATGCTCACACACTTGATTACACATGTAACCAACGTTAATTTGTAAAATTTCTAAAGGTTTTGCTTTAAGCGGAAACTGATTAGTTTCTGAAATTTTATTTTTAAAAGTTGGTAATTCGCCATCAGCAAAAATTCCGCCAGATAATATTTCTAGTTGTTTATTGCTTTTAGCTAAATCGCTACCTAGTTTTTTAAGAGATTTTGTTGCCATTAATCGTGTTGTCTTATTTGTAATTCTTACGTAAGTAAACCTATTTTGGTTTTATATTAACCGTCTAATTTGTTTACTTTATTCATCATTTGTACACCATGTACTAGAGTCGCTCCACTTTTTATTGCAGCACCAACGTGTATGGCTTCCATCATTTCTTCTTTGGTAACACCACGTTGTAAACCGTCTTTAGTATAGGCATCAATACAGTACGGACATTGCTCTGTATGTGCTACAGCTAATGCTATTAATGATTTTTCGCGAGCAGTTAAAGCGCCTTCTTCAAATACTTTTCCGTAGTAGTCAAAAAACTTGTTACCAAGTTCTTCATTCCATTCTGTTATTTTTCCAAATTTTCTTAGGTCTGCTGGATCGTAATATGTTTTTGCCATTTTTTTTTTTTTAAAGATAGATATCTAAAATCGTTTTGTCGTTAAGGTTTAAAACTACTAACAAAATTTATATTTTTTTTAATTAATAGTTAGTTGGTTTAGGAAGTGTAAATTTTTTAGTTTGAATAATTTCGTTGTTTAAAACCGTTTTATTTAAAAAATAAAACACGTCATCTAAATCTTCTGGATGTACATTGGCAGCGTCATGATTACCTTCGTTTACTATGTTTAAATAGTAAGATGAATTTAATTGTTCTAATTTTTGGGTAATCGTTTTTGCACCATGAAGTGTTATGTATCCTGGTTTTTTTGGATTACAATTTTGATGAGGAGCAGTTCCGAATGGTACAGCATAGTCTTTTGTACCATGGGTAAGTGCTACAGGAATTGCATTTTCTGAAGTTAAATAATCAATATCTGCAATCGCTCCTGAAAATCCTATAACACCAGCATATTTAATATTTTTATAACTGTCAACATTTGGGATAAAAAAACGTTTCATAAAAGCAACATGTAAAGCTGTTTCTGCTCCAGCACTACTTCCTGCAGCAATCATTTTAGAAGTATCTACTTGAAGCATGTTGCTATTTTGGTAGACGAAATTAGTTGCGTCTAAAAAATCTATGACAGCTTGGTTGAAAGTGAATAATTTGTCTTCTTTGCTACAATTACATCCAAAACCAGTTTTAGTTCCTTTTCTTAATAATCTATAGGATATTGAAACACCAATATAACCATTTTTGTTTGCGGCTTTTACAATGTTAAATTCGTCAATACCATTGCGTCCACCACCAGAAAAGCCTCCACCATGCATCCAAATAATAACAGGTAAACTGTCTGTTGGTTTAACGTTTTCTGGTGTGTAAACATCTAGTTTAAGAGTGTCTAATCCTTTTGTTGCGTATGTGTAGGTTTTCATAGTTTGGGCTATACTTGTAAAACAAGTTAATATAATAATTACTGTATAAATCTGTTTCATTTAAGCTGTTAAGTTATTTAAAAACCAATTTTTTTGTAGGTAAAGGTCAAAAAAAAACAATTAAAAATTAATTTAATTGTTTTTAGATTTCTTAAATAAAATAGTATTCAAAAATTTAGTATTCTGTTTTGTCCTCTTTTTTTGACCATTCTTGAAATGGTTTTAAGGCAATATCTCGTGCTAATTGTTCAAAAGGTATACTTCTTTTTTCGTATGGTAATGGGATTTCTTTGTATATAAATTCATCATCAAAACCAATATTTGCTGCATCTACTTGATTGCTTCCATAGTACACTTTGTCTGGTCTGGCCCAATAAATAGCACCTAAACACATTGGACAAGGTTCGCAAGAGGTGTAAATTTCACAACCCTCTAACTGAAAAGAATCTAAGTTTTTACAGGCATCTCTAATAGCTGTAACTTCTGCATGAGCAGTTGGATCGTTAGTAGAGGTTACTTTATTGTTTCCTCTTCCAATTATTTTTCCGTCTTTTACAATGACACATCCAAAAGGTCCTCCTTCGTTATTATTCATTCCTTTTAAAGCTGCATTAACAGCTTCCATCATGAATTTGTCTTTATTATCCATAGTTTTTAATTTTAAATATTAATGTTTAAACAAGTTGTGTTGCTTGAAATACAATACATTTAGGTATTAAAACCAAAAAACCCGAACATCAGTTCGGGTTTTTAGTGGTGGTGCCTCCAGGAATCGAACCAGGGACACAAGGATTTTCAGTCCTTTGCTCTACCAACTGAGCTAAGGCACCAGTAGCAATAAATTGCGAGTGCAAATATAGTTTCTATTTTAGAAGTACCAAAAGAAAAACGAAAAAAAATGAAATTATTTTTCGTTTTTCTTTAAATCAAAAGGTATTGCTCTGTTTTTCAATATTATAAAATTATTAAGACTTTTATTACAATGGTTTTGTAATTTTACCGTTTTAAATGCAATATGAATTTAATTGTAGACGTAGGGAATACTAGAATAAAACTTGCTGTTTTTGATGAAAATAGATTGTTAGAAATTAGAATTGCTGATAGTTTTACCGTTTTGGAGACGTTAAAACAGCTAAAATTGGACTATCCAAAACTTAACTTTGCTATTGTGTCCTCTGTTGGTCATTTGCAAGATAATGTGTTACAATACTTAAGCCTGCAATTTGAGTTGACTATATTAGATAACAATACAAAAGTTCCTTTTACAAATTTATACGCTACACCTAAAACTTTAGGTATAGATAGGATTGCATTGGTTTGTGCGTCAGTACAACAATTTTCGCAAAAAAATGTTTTAATTATTGATGCAGGAACATGTATTACCTATGATTTTATAAATAATGACAATGAATATTTAGGAGGAGCCATATCTCCTGGTGTCAGAATGCGTTACAAAGCATTACATAATCAAACTGCAAATTTACCTTTGTTAGAAACTGAAATGCCAATTCAAATTATTGGTAATTCTACAATGGGATCCATAAATAGTGGGATTATTTATGGTGTTTTGAGTGAAATTGATGGAATTATTGAACGATATAGCGCATTATATTTAGATTTAACAATTATTTTAACAGGAGGAGATGCTAATTTTTTGTCAAAGCAATTAAAAAGTAGCATATTTGCCAACTCAAATTTCCTGTTAGAGGGTTTGAATTATATATTACAACATAACACAGTCGAATGATTAAAAAACTTGTATTAGTTTTTATTGCATTATTTGCAATTCAAAGTTACGCTCAGAATGGAACATCCTCACCATATTCTTTTTATGGTATAGGTAGTTTAAATTTTAAAGGTTCTGTAGAGAATCGAAGCATGGGAGGATTAGGTGTATACAAGGATAGTATTCATATTAATTTTCAAAATCCAGCCACTTACGCTGGAAACAATTTAGCTTCTTTTAATAACGAGTCTAGACCTGTTAAGTTTGCTGTAGCTGGTAGTGGAACAGCAACAAGTCTTAAAGCAAATACAACTAGCGATAAATCAAAAAGTGCAAATTTTGATTATTTAGGGCTTTCAATTCCTCTTGGTAAATTCGGTTTTGGTTTTGGAATTCAACCATATTCATCAGTTGGATATAAACTTGAGACAAACAATGATTCTGATGATTTGGAAAATAGATACGAAGGTGAAGGAGGTCTTAATAAAGTGTTTTTAAGTTTTGGTTATCAGATCGATTCATCATTAAGTATAGGTTTGCAAGCAGACTACAATTTTGGTAATATTGAGAATAATACTGTAAATATTCGTTACAATGAAGATAATTTACCTCTACAATACCAAACTAAAGAATATAATAAGTCAGAATTAAGTGGTGTTAATTTTAATTTAGGATTACATTACCAAAAAATGATTAGTGATAAATTAGAATTACAAACGTCTCTTACATACACACCAAAAACAGAACTTACTTCTAAAAACTTACGCACCTTTTCAACGATTTATGTTGGTGAGACATCAGATTCTGATATTATCTTTAATCAGCTTGATGGTAATCTTGAAGCTTCTAATTTACAAGAAACAAATTTAACTTTACCATCAAAGTTTAGTATTGGAGCTGGTCTTGGGCAACCAAGGAAGTGGTTTGCTGGTATAGAGTATACTACACAAAACACAAGTGAATTTTATAATCCATTATACGATAATGTTGGTGCAACCTTTGAGGATGCTTCAAAATTATCAATTGGAGGGTTTTTTATTCCGGAATACAATTCGTTTTCAAAATACTGGAAAAGAATGACTTACAGAGCTGGTTTGCGCTTTGAGAATACAGGTCTAAACATTAACAACCAAAGTATTAAAGAGTTTGGCATGTCTTTTGGAGTAGGTGTACCAGTCGGAAACGTTTTTTCTAATGCAAACATAGGTTTAGAGTTTGGTCAAAAAGGAACTTTAAATGCTAATTTAGTAAAAGAAAATTTTGTAAGCTTCCAGATTAGTTTATCACTTAACGATAGATGGTTTATCAAAAAGAAATATAATTAACAGCATAAAATTTAAGACTATGAGAACTAAAATTACTTTATTAATAGCTTTGATGTTTGGGCTTAATTTTGGATTTGCACAAAATACAGAGGAGTGCATGACTAAATTGTCTTTAATGTCAGAAGCATCTAAGGCTAAAAATTACGAGGCAGCTTACCAGCCATTTATGGACTTAAGAAAAGACTGTCCTAAGTATAACAAAGCCATTTATGTATATGGTGAAAAAATATTAAACCATTACATAGACAAGGCTGCAGACGCAGATAAATTAGCTTACGTTAAAGATTTATTATCAATGTATGATGAAAGACTTGTGCATTTTGAAAGCCAAACTAAGGTTGGAGATATGATATCTGATAAAGCGCAATTGATGTATAAGTATAAATCTGAATTAGGTTTATCTAACGAAGAAGTTTATAACACTTTTGATAAAGCGTATACAACAGATTTAAAAACATTCAAAAATCCTAAAGCATTATATACTTATTTTTCACTAATGGTTGATTTATTTGATGCTGGAAAGAAAACAGATCAAGAGTTATTTGACAAGTATGATGATGTAGTAGATAAAATTGAAACTGAAGTAAAAATTAGCTCTGAGGGATTGAATAAACTTATTGCTAAAGAAGAAGCAGGAACAGCTTTAACTAAAAAGGATAAACAATACAAAAAATATTACGAGAGCTCATTAAAAGTTTTTGATCAAATCGTTGGTAGTGTAGATTCTAAATTAGGTGATAGAGCAAACTGTCAAAATTTAATTCCTTTATACCAAAAGGATTATGAAGCTAATAAAAACAATACAGTTTGGTTACAACGTGCAATGAACAAGCTTTACGAAAAAGGATGTAAAACTGATCCTATGTTTGTTAAAATCTTAAATCAAAAGAATACTATCGAGCCTAACGCAGATACAGCTTATTATCTATATATTAATACAGGAGAACAAAGATATTTAGATCAAACAATGCAACTAGAGACAGATCCTATCAAAAAGGCTAAGTTGACTAAGAAAATTGGATTAGATTTTTATAAAAGCGGAAGCTATGGTAAAGCTAGACAATACTTTCAACAAGCATTATCTTTAAACCCATCAGACAAAAAGCCTCATGAGTATATCTCAAGATCTTATGCTGCAAGTGCTAATAGCTGTGGTGATACAAACTTTAACAAACGTGCTGTATTCTGGTTAGCAGCTACTGAAGCTAGAAAAGCAGGTAATACTGCATTAGCAAATAGTTACCAAGCTAAAGCTCCAACTAAATCAGAGATTTTTTCTGCAGGTAATGCAGGACAAACAATCAAGATTGGATGTTGGATAGGAAGAAGTGTAACAGTGCCAAGTTTATAATGCAAAAGCATAACTTACATATTATTAAAAACTCAGTCATAGCATTTGCTATGACTTTGTTTTTTGCATGTAAAAGCAATTTAAAGGACGTTAAAAAAATGAGCATGTCTGCTAATGAGCCTGTAGGTGTATCAGACAGTATTAATGTTAAATACACTGACTCAGGTAGACTTTCTGCAAATTTGGTTAGTCCTAAAATGTTTGATTATAGTAACAGGATGTTTTCTTATTCAGAGTTTCCTGACGGAATTGTATTGTATTTATATGATGATAAAAATGCAAAAACAACAGTTATATCAGATTATGCAATTATATACAATAACACTAATTTAATTGATTTACAAGGTAATGTTATAGCAGCAACTCCTACAATGGATACATTGTATGCAGATCAATTATATTATGATCAAAGTAAAGAATGGTTATTTACTAATAAACCGGCTACTTACAGATCTAAAGGTTACGTCACTAGTGGTAATGGGTTTGATTCTGATAAAAATTTCACAAAAGCCGAAATTTTAGGTGTAACAGGTCAATTTGCTGTGCAAGAATAACTAAGGTTTTAAACTCTAAAGCCTACCATTTTTAGTATATTTACTTAAACTTATTAATTTATAAATGAAAGTTTTCAAATTTTTTCAATACGCTTATTTAGTTTTTGCTGTCTTATTTTTATACGATGCGTTTGCAAGTTGGGGAGAGACTAGAGCTTACATGTCCTTGCTATTAGGTCTTACAGCTGTATTTATGTTCTTTTTTAAACAAAAATTTAATAAAAAGTTCGATAATAAAAATCGTAAATAAATGGTATCATCAGTGATTATCATTGTCGTTTGTTTGTTTCTTTCCGCTTTTTTTTCAGGAATGGAAATAGCTTACGTGTCTTCCAATAAAATTCATATTGAAATAGAAAAAAAACAGGAAGGATTTTTAGCTAAAATTTTATCAAAAATTACAGCTAAGCCTTCTAAATTTATTGCTACAATGCTAATTGGAAATAATATAGCATTAGTAATTTATGGTTTTTTTATGGGTGATTTATTAATGGATTGGTTTCAAAGTTTTTTACCAACCACAAATCCTTTTTTGACCTATGTTTTTACCGATTTTAGTTTGTTAACTCAAACAATACTATCAACATTACTTATTTTATTTACTGCTGAGTTTTTACCCAAAGTATTCTTTCAAATATATTCAAACACCTTATTAAAGGTTTTGGCCTTTCCTGCTTATCTTTTTTATTTGTTATTCAGTTGGGTTTCAGATTTTGTAATCTGGATTAGTGATGTTGTGTTAAAAAAATTCTTTAAAACAGAAGGTGATCAAGTACAGCTAGCTTTTACTAAAGTAGAATTAGGTCATTACATAAGCGAACAAATGGAAAGTATTGAAGAAGATGAAGATATCGATTCTGAAATACAAATTTTTCAAAATGCATTAGAGTTTTCAGAAGTTAAAGCAAGAGAAGTTATGGTACCTCGAACCGAAATTATTGCTTTAGAACTTCAAGATTCAGTGCAAGAATTAAGTGCATTATTTACCGAAACAGGATGTTCTAAAATTGTAATATATAAAGAAACTATAGACGATATTTTAGGTTATGCACATTCTTTTGATTTGTTTAAAAAACCAAAAAATATAGGCTCTATGATTATGCCTGTAGAGCTTGTACCAGAAACGATGCTAATTAAAGATATACTTAACGTGTTAATAAAAAAGCGTAAAAGTATAGCAGTTGTTGTTGATGAATATGGTGGTACGTCTGGTATAATGACGGTTGAGGACATAGTAGAAGAATTATTTGGCGAAATTGAAGATGAACACGATACCATTGATTTAATCGAAGAACAAAAAAGTGATACTAAATTTGTGTTTTCAGCAAGATTAGAAGTAGATTATATCAACGAAACTTATAAGCTTAATTTACCTGAAGGTGAAAACTATGAAACTTTAGGAGGTCTAATAGTTGATCACACAGAGCAAATTCCTTTGCAAAGTGAAATTGTAGAGACTGATAAATTTGAATTTAAAATTTTAGAAGCCTCAAACACTAAAATCGAGCTGGTTGAACTTAATATCAAACCTGAAGACTAAGCTTACTCTTCAAATTTCTTTCATTTTTACTCAAGTCTATCTATTTAAAGTATTTATTGTAAAAAGTACTTTTATTATTGAATTGGAAATGGTATTTTCGCAGACATTATTTCATAAAATTCATAACAAAAAATGGCAATTTTAAATAAAATTAGACAAAAAACAGTTGTATTAATATTAGTTATTGCATTAGCTTTATTCGCTTTTATTTTATCAAGCTTATTTGATAATAAAGATGCATTGTTTTCTAAGTCACCAGATGTTGTAGCAACAATTAACGGTCAAGACATTTCAAGAGAAGAGTTTTCTAATCTTGTTGAGTTTCAACAAAGACAAATGGGACCAAACGCAACTACTAGTCAAGTTATGAATAGCGTTTTTGAAACTAAAGTAAGAGAGATTGTTATGAATGATCAAATCGATAAGTTAGGAATGACTGTCGAGTCTGAGCAAATGAGAGATCTTATTAAAACTAACTACGCTACAGATCCTACTTTTGTGAATGAAGCAGGTATTTTTGATGAGTCTAAAGTAAAGTTATTTATAGATAACTTAAAAAACTCTTCAAATGAGGCTTACCAAAACTGGATTAACACAGAGCAAGCTTTAGCAACAAACGCTTTACAAGCTAACTATTTTAACATGGTTAAAGCTGGTACAACTGCAACTTTAGCAGAAGGTCAATTAGAACATAAATTAGAAGGTGATAAAGTAGATATCAAATATGTACAAGTGCCTTACACATCTATTGCAGATAGTACAATTAAAGTAAGTACTTCAGAGATTAAGTCTTACATTAGTGAAAATCCAAAATTATACCAAGCAGAAGCTAGTAGAAGTTTTCAATATGTGTTTTTTAAAGAAGTTGCATCTTTAGAAGATGAGCAAACAATTCAAACAGAATTAAAAACTTTACTTAATGATTCTGAAGTTTATAACGAAGCGACAAAAGCAACAGATAAAAAAGTTGGATTTTTAAAGGCTACAGATATTGAAGCTTTTGTAAATAGTAATTCAGACGATTTTAAATATGTTGATAAATATCAATATAAAACTAGCTTACCAACTGCAATTGCAGATACTATTTTTAAATTAGAAGCAGGTCAAGTGTATGGTCCTTACAAAGAAGGTAACTATTACAAAATGACTAAAGTTTTAGATTATAAAAAATTAGCAGATTCAATCGAGTCTAGCCATATTATAGTTCCTTTTGTTGGAACAACAAGAGCAGGAGCTGATGTAACAAGAACTAAAGAAGAAGCTAAAGCAATTGTAGATAGTATCTTCCCATTAGTAAAAAATAGTACTTCTAAATTTGCTGAAGTTGCTAACGAAATTAACACAGACGGAACTAAAGGTAAAGACGGAAGCATAGGATGGACTAGATTGTCAACTTATAATCCAGCAGCTTTTGATCCTGATTTTGCTAACTTCTTATTCTTTAATGAAAAAGGAAGTATTGATGTTGTGTTAACTAACTTTGGTTACCATATTATTAGAGTAGATGATAAGAAAAATGTAGATACAGCTGTTAAAATAGCAACTGTTGCTAGAAAAGTAGAGCCATCATCAAAAACTGAAGACAAAATATTTACAGATGCTTCAAACTTTGAATTAGCAATTGCTAACGGTAATTTTGCTGAAGCTGCTAAAGCTGCAAACTATGATGTACGTCCAATGACAGCTAATGAGTTAGACGAAAGTATTCCTGGTTTAGGTAATCAACGTCAAATTGTTCGTTGGTCTTTTGAAGATGCTACAAACATAGGTGACTATAAGCGTTTTGATAATGTGCCAGGTGGAATAGTTATTGCACAATTAACAGCAAAACAAGACAAAGGTGTAATGAGTGTAGAAGATGCTTCTGTTACAGCTTTACCAGCAGTTAGAAAAGAGAAAAAAGCTAAATTAATAATGGACAGAGTTAATGCAACGTCATTAGATGCGTTTGCTGCTGCAGAAAACCAAACGGTTAAATCTGCCTCTGCTATTAATATGAAAAACCCAACAATTGCTGGAGCAGGAAAAGAGCCATTAGTAGTTGGAACAGCTTTTGGTTTAAAAGAAGGTGCTACGTCTAAAATAGTTAAAGGAAACACTGGAATATTTATGGTTCAGGTAACTAAAAAGACGCCTGCTACTAAAATTGATAACTACTTACCATTTGCTAAGCAAGTAAGTACTCAAAAGTTAAGTTCGGTACAAAGTAGATTGTACAATGCGCTAAAAGAATCTTCAGAAATTGAAGACTTTAGAGCAAAAACAGTACAGTAAACGATATAAGTTTATAACTAAAAAAGCCTTTTCAACTATTGAAAAGGCTTTTTTTATGTTGAAATATTAATTGTATCTATAATACCATATCATCATATTTTAAAATTGTAGTGTAGCCTTTAGCCTTAAAATAATCTGTTGGATTAGTTTTACTAGTTGCTAAAATAAAATCTCCACCCCAAGCACCAAGACTTTTTATGCTTCCGTTAAAATCTTTAAAAAGACTATTTTTAACAGTGTTTTGATTTGTTACTTTAGCTATTACAGCTTCGTGTCTATCAATTAAAGTTATAAATTCTTTTAATGACATACAGTTTAAAATTGAAGCAGTGATTTGATTAACTTCTTCAATGGTTTCTGTCAAATTAGTTCTATTAGCTTTATAATGTGCAATTCCCTCTCTACTGTTTTGCTTTGTATTTAAGTGAATAAAATAGAGTTGATCAGAGAATGAAGGTCTGAAATTTATTAATTGAGCAGTTGGTTTAGAGTTTTTAATTTGATATGTAATTGCCGAATCGTATTTGGCGCAAGCTATGTCATAGCCACTTCCGCCAAAAGATCGTTCTAATAAATTGTAAGCGTCCACTTTAGCCCATTGTGCAATATTGTTTATTAAAGTAGATGATGTGCCTAATCCCCAGTTTTTTGGAAATTCTAATCTAGTCGTGATTTTATAGCCAGTTTTACTATTTAAAAAGTCAGGATTTAACTGTTTAGCAGCATTAAGTATTTGATGTAATCTAATTAAAATTTCATCTTTTGATTGAAGTGGACTGTTAAGTT
The DNA here is from genome assembly GCF_001315805.1 of Olleya sp. ITB9. Classification (NCBI taxonomy): domain Bacteria; kingdom Pseudomonadati; phylum Bacteroidota; class Flavobacteriia; order Flavobacteriales; family Flavobacteriaceae; genus Olleya; species Olleya sp. ITB9. Next base: position 68,697 of record NZ_BCBW01000033.1, on the reverse strand, counting down.
TTTCTATTAAAAAAGAAGTGTCAAACCAAACCTTGTTATTGTTATCAATGCTAGTCCAAATTATTTCAGGTTCAGTAATCGTTTCAACTGTTAAATATTGTCCAAATATTGTTGGTACAGCTAAAGCTTTTGCTCCATCTAAGACCACATATTCTGCGGTTAATAATAATTTTCCGTGACTATAAAATGTTTGCATTATTGTCTAATGTTTTCTATAGCTTCAACAACAGCACTATGAGTTACAATATTGGTTTTAAAATGCTCAATAATTTGAGTTTTTTCATTTTCTGTAGCATTAAACTGGTTTAAGATATTCATTAAATGCATTTTCATGTGTCCTTCTTGTATGCCTGTTGTTGTTAAACTACGCAAAGCTGCAAAGTTTTGTGCTAAACCAGCAACAGCTACAATTTGCATTAACTGTTTTGCGTTAGGCTGATCCAATATTTGTAATGCTAATTTAACTAATGGATGTAAACTAGTTAATCCACCAACAGTCCCTAAGGCTAAAGGTATTTCCATCCAAAAGGTGAAAATGCCATTTTCTATTTTAGCATGTGTTAAACTACTGTATTGACCATCTTTTGCAGCATAGGCATGTATGCCAGCCTCTACAGCTCTAAAATCGTTTCCTGTAGCTAATACAACAGCATCAATTCCGTTCATGATACCTTTATTGTGTGTAACTGCTCTGTAAGGCTCGATTTCGGCTATTTTAACAGCTTGGACAAAGGTTTCAGCAAAGGTGTTTGGGTCTATGTCTTTTTCGGCCAAATCTTCCACGTTACAACTTACTTCTGCTCTAACCAGACATTCCGGAACGTAATTAGATAAGATACTCATAATTACTGTTACAGGCATTGGCAGCGTGGCTTCAGCTTCAGCTTTAAAAGTTTTAGCAAATTGCTCTAAACAGGAGTTAATAAAATTGGCTCCCATTGCATCCAGAGTTTCAAATGTGGCATGCAGTTGGTAGTAATTGTCTAAAGCTTTGGTTTTATTTTTTAATTGAATATCTAAAATCCCACCACCACGTTTTTCCATGTTTTTTGTAATGGGTTTGGCATCTAGAATTAATTTGGATTTTACGTTTTTAAAGAAGTCTTCTAAGTCTGAAAAAGCTCCAGGATAAGTAAAATGAACTTGTCCAATTTTATTTGTTGCAATGACCTTTGTTTTAAATCCACCACGTGTTTGCCAAAATTTTGCAGCTTTACTAGCTGCTGCTACTACTGAGCTTTCTTCAATGGTCATCGGAATAGTATAAATTTTGTCGTTTATAACAAAATTTGGTGCTACACCAAGCGGTAGATAGTAATTAGAGACTGTGTTTTCTATAAACTCGTCATGTAATTGTTGCAGTTTTTGGTCGCTATTCCAGTATTGTGTTAGTATGTCTTTAGCATTTTTTTGATCTGATAAGTGGTTTTTTATTAACCAATCAATTTTTGCGGTTTTAGATAATTTAGAAAATCCAGAAACTAGTACACTCATACATTTTAATTTAAACGACAAAGATACTATATACAGTTTCAATTTTTGCTAAACGTTATAATATTGCGTATTTATGTGTTAATATTTACTGTTTTTTGGCTATTTTTTAGTAAACTTGACATCCTGTTATTAATAAAATAATATTACATGAAGATTTTAAGAATTCTTTCTCTATTATGCTTTTTAGCAACCTCCTTTTTAACTGCTCAAAATAAGCAAATTACACTTGAAGATATATGGTCTGGTACCTTTAGAACTGAAGGTTTAGATGCTTTACACTCAATGAATAATGGTCAGCAATATTCAGTTTTAAATTTTGATAGATCAAAAGGAGCCACTACTATTGATATTTATGATTATAAAACATTACAAAAAGTTAAGACTTTAGTTAGCTCTTCAGATATTGAGGCATTAAGGTATTTTACAGACTATACTTTTAGTGATGACGAAAGTCAAGTGCTTTTGGCAACCGAAGAAGAGTCTATTTTTAGACACTCTTCTTTAGGTAAATATTTTATTTACAATACCAAAACCATGAAAACCACTTTGGTTAGTGAAGACAAGATACAAGAACCAACATTTTCACCTGACGGAACAAAAATAGCGTATGGTTTAAATAATAACCTTTATGTAAAAGATTTACAAACCGGAAAAGTTACCCAGTTTACATTTGATGGTGTAAAAAACAAAATCATTAACGGTATTACGGATTGGGTTTATGAAGAAGAATTTGCTTTTGTACGTGCTTTTGATTGGAATGCTGATAGTAACAAAATAGCATTTATAAGATTTGACGAAACAGATGTACCTGAATTTTCTATGGATGTTTACGGTAAAGATTTATACCAAACACAAACTGTTTTTAAATATCCTAAAGCAGGTGAAAAAAATGCAAAAGTATCATTGCATTTATACAACTTAGAGGCAAATAAGTTAACAGAAGTAAAAGTAGATAAATCTTACGAGGATTTTTACATACCACGAATCAAATGGACAAATGATGGTGATGTGTTAAGTGCACAATATATGAATCGTCATCAAAATCAATTGGATTTATGGATGATAAATGCTAAAAAAAATAAAGCTAATTTGGCTATAGCTGAAACCGATAAAGCTTATGTTGATGTTACTGATAATTTAACATTTTTAGAAGACGATAGTTTTATATGGACAAGTGAGAAAGATGGATATAACCATATTTATCATTATGACAGTAAAGGAAAATTAATTAATCAAATTACTAAAGGAAATTGGGAAGTAACTAGTTATTATGGTTATGATGCTAAGTCTGGTAAGATCTTTTATCAATCTGTTGAAAACGGAAGCATAAACAGAGATGTGTATTCTATTAAGTTAAATGGAACCCAAAAAACAAGATTGACACAACAGACAGGTACTAATTATGCAGATTTTAGTGCAGATTTCACATATTTTATAAATACCTATTCTAGTGCAACAACGCCTTATTTATATACTTTAAATGATGCTAAAACTGGACAAGTATTAAAATCAATTAAAGACAATGCTAATTTAAAAACGTTAGTTTCAGATTATACACTATCTAAAAAAGAGTTTTCTACAATTAACGTGAACGGAAACGATTTAAATATGTGGATGATTAAACCTGCTAATTTTGATGCTACAAAAAAATATCCATTATTTATGTACCAATATTCTGGTCCAGGATCTCAACAAGTCGCTAATAAGTGGAATAGTGCTAATGACTATTGGTACCAAATGTTAGCGCAAAAAGGTTATATTGTAGCTTGTGTTGATGGAAGAGGAACAGGATTTAAAGGTGCTGATTTTAAAAAAGTAACTCAAAACGAATTAGGTAAATTTGAGGTAGAAGACCAAATTGCAGCTGCGAAATTATTAGGAGCAAAATCTTACATCGATTCTAGCCGAATGGGAATTTGGGGATGGTCCTATGGAGGCTTTATGAGTAGTAATGCATTGTTTAAAGGTAATGATGTATTTAAAATGGCTATAGCTGTTGCTCCTGTTACTAGTTGGAGGTTTTACGATTCTATTTATACTGAACGTTACATGACAACTCCACAAGAAAACGCTAGTGGTTATGATGATAATTCACCAATAAATCATGTAGATAAATTAAAAGGAGACTTTTTATTAATTCATGGTACAGGAGATGATAATGTACACGTACAAAATACAATGCGCATGGTTGAAGCTTTAGTACAAGCTAATAAGCAATTTGAATGGATGATTTATCCTGATAAAAACCATGGTATTTATGGAGGTAATACAAGGTTGCATTTGTATACTAAAATGACAAACTTTATCAATCGCACATTAGGCGATAAACTTTAAACTAAACTAACTAATAGATAAAGAATATGGAACTTTCGAATGAAGTTAAAGAAAAAGAATTATTAGGACATCCTTTAGGACTATATGTTCTGTTTTTTGTAGAAATGTGGGAGCGTTTTTCTTATTATGGAATGCGTGCAATTTTAACACTTTTTCTAGCAGCTCCTGTTTTAGTAGGAGACCCACAATCAGGTTATGGTTGGTCTAATGCCGAAACACTTTCGTTTTATGGTACATATACTATGTTTGTTTATTTGACCTCTATTCCTGGTGGTTGGATAGCAGATAAATTTATGGGGCAAAAAAAGGCTGTAATGTTAGGAGGAATACTACTTTGTATTGGACATGGTATTTTAGCTGTAGATGCTCAGTGGGCTTTTTTTACTGGATTAATATTTATTGTTATTGGAGTAGGGTTTTTAAAGCCTAATATTTCCACAATGGTTGGAGGACTATATAAAAAGGGAGACGATAGAAGAGATAAAGGGTTTTATATTTTTTATATAGGAATAAATTTAGGAGCTTTTCTAGGAGCTTTATTAGTTGGAGCTGTTGCTGCTAAATATGGTTGGCATTATGGTTTTGGATTGGCAGGTATTGGTATGGCACTTGGGCAAGTTGTATATATGTTTGGAACAAAATATTTAAACGGTGTTGGAGAGTTTTTAGGTAAAGCAGATTCTCCTAATAAAGAATTAATGAAAAAGCCTTTAACAAAAGTTGAAAAAGATAGAATGTTAGTAATGTTTTTATCCTTTTTAATAATAATTGTTTTTTGGGGTGCTTTTGAACAAGCAGGTGGTTTGATGAGCTTGTATACTGAACAAAAAACAGACAGAATTCTATCTTTTTCTTTACCATTTGTTGGAAATGAAATTCCAGCAGCAGTATTCCAATCAATTAACGCTTTTTTTATTATAGTTTTAGGTACAGCGGTAGGTGGATTTTGGTATAAATGGGGTAGGAAAGGAAAAGAGTCATCTTCTTTATTTAAAATGGCAATAGGTGTTATAATCATGGCTTTTGGATTCTTTTTTATGAGTAAGGCATCAACAGAAGTTGTTATGAATGGTGATACTATAGTCGAAAAATCTGCAATGATTTGGTTAGTGTTGGCGTATTTGTTTCATACTATAGGAGAACTTTGTGCTTCTCCGGTTGCACTGTCATTTATTACAAAATTAGCACCTTTAAAATATGCTTCTTTTATGATGGGTGCTTATTTTGCAGCTACAGGTTTAGGAAATAAATTAGCAGGTTTAATTGGTGGATTATCAGAAGGTGCTGGAGAGTTTCAAGTGTTTACAGGGATAGGTTTATTTTGCACTATTTTTGGGGTATTAATTATATTAATTTTGAAACCACTTAAAAGACTTACACATGGTGCGGAAGATATAAAAGACACAAAACACGAAGAAGCTGAAGGTTTTGAATTAGCTGAAAACTAAATAAATATACATGCATAAACCTCACAAATTAATATTTGTGAGGTTTTCTTTTTTTAACTAACTATAATAAAATATGAATACAGATATTGAAAATCTATTTAAAGACAAGGTTATAGGTCATCCAGCTGGATTATTTATAATATTTTTTACTGAAATGTGGGAGCGTTTTTCGTTCTACGGAATGCGTATTTTATTAGTCTTATTTTTAACAGCTCCAATAATAAGTGATAATCCAGGCTGGGAATGGCCAAGAGAACATGCTTTATCTCTAATTGGGACCTATGGAGCATTATTATATTTAACACCTATTTTAGGAGGATGGATAGCAGATAAATTTACAGGTTACAAATGGGCAGTTATTATTGGTTGTTTTATAATGATGTTAGGACATTTGTCAATGGTTTTTGAAACTCCAGCATCATTGTACATAGGTTTAGCATTGCTAATTATTGGTACAGGTTTTTTTAAACCTAATATGACATCAATGATTTCTGAAATGTATAAAGGTAAAGAGTCTAAAAAAGATGGAGCATATACTATATATTATATGGGAGTTAATGCAGGAGCTTTTTTTGGAATGATGTTATGTGGTTACCTTGCAGAAAATGAAGGATGGAGTTATGGATTTGGTTTGGCAGGTATATTTATGTTACTAGGCTTAATTCAATTTTGGTTAGCAAAGGACTTTTTTGGTAGTATTGGAGAGAAACCTTCAAAAGTTCATCAAGTTGAATTGCCTCAAAATATTAACGAAGAAAGTGTCGTTTTAGAAATAGAACATGAAGAGGTGGAGAAGCTAAACCCTTTTACTACGTTAGATAAAATATTAATTGTTTTATCTTCTGTAGGAGGGTTATTGTATTTGATTAATGATCCATTAGCAAAAATTTCAGGGATCAATTTTGTGCCTTTTAATGTAGGTTCATTAAGTGGTTCCAATGTTATTATTTTAGCCTCATTAGCAATGTTCTTGTTTTTAATTATAACAAGAATATCTAGATATACCAGAATTGTTAGGGATCGTATTATTGCTGTTTCTATTTTTGGTGTTTTTACAGTGTTTTTCTTTGCTGCATTTGAACAGTCTTTAGGGTCTATGACAATTTTTGCGAGAGATTATACATCTAGAGCACTTTCTGGCAGTTCTGCTATGGTTTTTAAAATCGTAGATTTAATATTAACTGTTGGACCTTTGGCAATTATAACTTGGGTTTTATATTTATTATTCCAGAAAACTTATAAAAAAATTGCACTTTCTAATATCGTGTTAGCATTATCATTTGTGCTTTTATGGGCAATAGTTATTTATAAAATTAATAATGAATTTAGTAAAGAAGGTACAGAGGTTCCTGCGACTTGGTTTGGAATTCTAAATTCATTTTTTATAATTACATTGGCTCCATTTTTCTCTAAATGGTGGGAAAGTAAATACAACCCTAGTGCTGCAATGAAATTTGGAATTGGATTGGTTCTATTAGGATTAGGTTTTGGTGTTCTTGTTTTTGGTACTTTAGGTATTGATCAAGGCGCTAAAACAGCATCTGTAAGCATGATATTTTTAATTTTAGCTTATTTATTACATACAATGGGTGAATTATGTATTTCTCCAATAGGTTTGTCTTATTTAAGTAAATTAGTTCCAGGACGTATGATTGGATTTATGTTTGGTATTTGGTATTTAGCAATAGCTATAGGTCAAAAGGCAGCAGGAACAATGGGAGGAATGATAGATAAAATAACTGAAGAGTATTCTTTAAGTACATTTTTCTTAATTTTTACTTTAGTCCCAATTGCTGTTGGTTTAGTGTCTGCAGTTTTAAATCCTTTATTAAAAAAATTAATGCATGGTGTTAGATAATTTAACATCATAACTTATAAATTAAAAACGCCTCTATCATGAGGCGTTTCTTTTTTTTGTAAATTTGGAATACTATTTGCGACTACAGAACAAAACAGTCTTACAATGAAAAACTTACTTTTAGCACTTGCTTTATTATTTACAGTCAATACGATTGCTCAAGATAAAATTAACTGGTTAACTTTAGAAGAAGCTGTAGAGCTTCAAAAAAAAGAACCAAAAAAAATAATGATGGATGCTTACACTTCATGGTGTGGACCTTGTAAGTTGTTGGACGCACGTACTTTTTCTAATAAAGATGTTATTGCTTATGTAAATAAAAACTTTTATGCTGTAAAGTTTAATGCAGAAGGTGATGAGATTATAGAATTTAAAGGTAAGACTTACACTAATCCAAATTATGATCCTGCTAAGGCTACAAGACGTAATTCTGCACATCAATTATCAAGAGGTTTGGGTGTTAGAGCTTATCCTACATTATTGTTTTTTGATGAAGACGCACAATTGATTGCGCCAATTACAGGATATAAAACACCACAGCAACTTGAAATGTATTTAAAAATGTTTGAATCTAACAAACATTTGGAGATGAAAACTCAAACAGATTTTGATAAGTATTATAAAGAGTTTAAAGCCGAGTTTAAGGACAACGCTTAATACTTTTTACTTTATAATATAAGCTCCCGTTTTGCCAGTATGGTAAAATGGGAGTTTTTGTTTCTTACAAGTATTACTCCATTGTTTGACATACGATTTGTAATTATTTCCATCAGCAATAATAACTTTTGGTTTTAAACTGTCAATCAAACGGTCTAAGTTTACTTTAGGTGATTGTGTCAATAATACAAAATCAACTTTTAACCCTTTTAAATTATATACACCCAAACTATCAACTATTAATAGGTTCTTGTTTTTCAATTTATATATAGCTTGTAAAGGTTGTGATGGTATGGTTTTAATATTATTTTTAACAGCATAGCTCTTAATTATACTATTGTTTTCGGCAGACTTTAAATTAGAAAACACAGCTAATGTATTATTGTGTTTTTGTCCCAATAGTGTATTTCTTCCTTTATGAAACACGATAAGTGTATCACCTTTTGTACTATAAAAATTATAAGAATAAGTCACTTGCAACATTATAACAGATAATAATGTTAACGCTACCCATCTATGATTTTTTAACTGAAACATTTTATAAGCACAGAGTATTATAAGGTAGCTTACTATAACTTGAGTAATAGTAAATGGTATATCAGTTATTAAAAAGTTTTCTTGGTTAGATATCCACCAAAAAAAATGATTCATCCAATCAATAACCAATCCAAAACTATCAGAAACAATAGTTTTAGGCATACCAAAAAGTGACAGTACAATAATTAAAATTCCAAAACCTAAAATAAGACCTAAAAACGGAATAACTACCAAGTTTGATAACCAGAACAAACTAGGAAATTGATGAAAGTAATATAAGCTTATAGGTATTATTCCAAATTGTGCAGCTACTGTGACTGTAAGTGTTTGCCATAATTTTTTACTTAACAAATATTTTGGTGACCAAAGGCGTTCTAAAATTGGTTGAAAACTAACAATAGCTATAACAGCAGCATAACTTAACTGAAATCCAACATCAAATAAAAAGTTTGGCTTGATTAATAATAGAATAAATACTGAAATTGATAAGGTGTTATAAATGTTTGTTGGACGCTTTAAATTCATGCCTATAGCAACGATACTAAACATAGTTGTTGCTCTAATTATAGAGGCAGACCCTCCAGCAATTAATGCGTAAATCCAAAGTAAAATTAATATAATACTTGTTTTTATAAGTAGTCCTTTTTTTAGACGTTCTAAGGGTTTGAAAATAAAATTCAGAATTAGTAGTATGATTCCAACATGCAATCCTGATACAGCTAATATATGTATGGCTCCTGCATTTGTATAATTGTCATAAACCAATTTAGTTATATGTTGTCTTTGACCTAATAATAAAGCATTAATAATGGAGAGTTGATCTTCAGTATAATTATATGGCTTTAATTTAGAATTTATAAGATTTCTAAATTTAGCTGCAAATCCAAATACAGTTCTAGTCTGATGATCTAATTGTAATAAGGTTTGATGAGTTTCATACAACTGAAAATATACCTGCTGTTTTGATAAATAGTTTTTATAACTAAATTGATCAGGATTTAAAGGTGTTTGTAAAGCATTAAGTTTAGCTTTTGAAAAGTATACAGCGTCAATAGGTAAAATTGTATTTAGACTGTCTTTTTTAATGTTTAATAAGGCTTTACCTGTGACAACGGTATTTTCAATTTGTAAAATATCTACATAATAACGTTGGCTAAAAGCATTAGGTTTTAAAAGTTCTCTAATTCTAAAAGTAATGTTTTGTTCAGAAGTAGTTTCACTTAAAACAGAAGAAAAATGAGAATGTTTACGTAAGTCTTCATTTACATTAGTAACAAAAATACCAATAGCAATAAAGCTTAATAAAGTTGAAATTCCGAAAACAGTTACAAGGCTAGTATTCTTTTTACAAAGAAAATAAAGTAGAACAGTAATGCTGGTTAATACAACCGAAGCAATAAGGCTAATGAATATACCTAAGTCTAAATATTTGGAAATAATAATACCAATAATTAAACAAAGAGCAAGCTTAATAATTGAAAAACGAAATATTTTCATCCTTCAATATAAGGATTATTCTTACAATATACGACGCGCTTGTACAAAAGCAAAGTACCAGTAACGCTCTGATAGTAAGCTGGTCATTACTCCTTTACTTGTACTTGCATGTATAAACTCTACACGACCTGCTCTAGATGAGGTAACCATTCCAACATGATTTATGGTTCTGCTATTACGTCTAGTAGCAAAAAAAAGTAAATCACCTTCCTGTACTTGCTTGACATCAACCCAATCTCCATAAGTTGATAATGCACTAGAAGTTCTAGGTATAGCTATGTTTTCAGATCCAAAAGAAGTATATAATAGCCCAGAACAATCCATTCCTTTTTTTGTAGTACCACCATATTTGTATTTTACACCTTCAAAACTTTCGGCTTTACTTATAATATTGGCTATGGTTCTGTTGCTCATAGGAATAGTCTCAATAGTAGAATTGTTTTTGGTAGCCGTTTTGGTTTGACTATTTCTATTAGAGGGTCTTTTTCTGTTTTTACTAACAGTTTTACTTTCAGATTTGGTGGTCACTACGCGTTTGCTTTTAGAGCTTCCGCAAGACAAAACAGTGCTAATAAGTAGGAGAATAGCGATTTTTTTCATTTAAATATCAATCGTTTAATGCATCATAAATTAATTTAGCAGTATTTTGACTTGCGCCTTTACCACCCAATTTTTTTTCAAGTTCATAATAATCCATAAAAAATTTAGTGCGCTCGTATTCATCAAGAATCCTGTCTAATTCAGATTTTAGTTTTTTAGTATTAAAATCATTCTGAATTAATTCTGTTACAGCTTCTTTATCTAATATAAGATTAACAAGGCTAATATATTCTAGGTTTACAACACGTTTTCCTATTTGGTAAGACACCCAACTCCCTTTATAACAAACTACTTGTGGGACTTTAAAAAGTCCGGTTTCTAAAGTTGCAGTTCCAGAAGTAACAAGTGCAGCAGTTGATAAACTTAGTAAATCGTAAGTTTTATTACTTATAAAGCTGACGTTACTTTGTTTTATAAATGTTTTGTAAAAGCTATAATCTTGACTTGGTGCACCAGCAATTACAAATTGGTAATCTGGATAATCATCCACAACGCTAAGCATTACAGATAACATTTTTGTAATTTCTTGTTTTCTGCTTCCAGGAAGTAATGCAATAATAGGTTTGTCGCTTAAATCATTATCTTTTCTAAATTTATAATCATCAACTTGTGTTCTGTCAGAAATAGCATCTATTAAAGGATGTCCAACAAAATGAACTGGATAATTATGCTTTTTTTCGTAAAAATCTTTTTCAAAAGGAAGTATAACATACATTTGGTCTACATCATTTTTGATAGCTTTAATACGTCCTTCTTTCCAAGCCCAAATTTGAGGCGATATGTAATAGTGTGTTTTAAATTGTTTTTGTTTTGCCCATTTTGCAATCCGTAAATTAAAACCTGGATAGTCAATAAAAATAATGACATCAGGATTATATTTTTCAATATCTGTTTTACAAAACGATAGGTTTTTAGTAATGGTACGCAAATTCATTATAACTTCAGAAAACCCCATAAAAGCTAATGCTTTATAGTGTTTTACCAATGTTCCGCCAACGTCTTGCATTAGGTCTCCTCCCCAAAATCTAAAGTCTGCATTAACGTCCTGTTTTTGCAAAGCTTTCATTAGGTTAGAGCCATGTAAATCTCCTGATGCTTCTCCAGAAATGATATAATATTTCAAATTATAATCTATTTATTATAAGGATTAAACCAATAATTAATGTTGCTATTAATACACCTTTGGCTTTATTGTCTTGTTTTTTGTTTAAAAATAAAAAGAATGGCACTAAGTTAAGCAATGCACCTAAACTTACCAATTTGTCAAGAAATTTAAATTGCAAGGCTTGTCTAATAGTGTCTTCAATACCATATTTAGAAAAAATTAAAATGTATAAAATGAAACCAATACAAGTAGAAATTATACCAAGTATAAAACCAATAATAATATCTTTTTTAGTCTTCAAATTGCCAGCTATTTAATTTTTGAATGTAATGATGAGCTGTTAAATCAAACTGAACAGGTACAACAGAAACATAACCTTCTGATAAGGCGTGTTCATCAGTATCATTGCCTTTATCGTAATTAACAAATTCACCAGTTAGCCAATAATAATCTTTACCTTGTGGTGTTTGTCGTTTATCAAATTTTTCTTTCCAATTAGCTCTAGCTTGTCGGCAAACCTTTATGCCTTTAATTTCAGTATTTTCAAACGATGGTATATTTACGTTTAAAACAACCCCTTCTGCAATACCGTTATTAAGTGCATTTTTAGCAATTTGTTTAATGTATTTTTTTGCGGTTTCAAAATCGGCATCCCAACTGTAGTCCAATAATGAAAATCCTATAGCGGGAATACCTTCAACACCAGCTTCAACAGCAGCACTCATCGTTCCTGAATATATCACGTTAATCGAGCTGTTAGAACCATGGTTTACACCAGATACACAAAGGTCAGGACGTCTGTCCAAAACCTCATTAATAGCGATTTTTACACAATCTGCAGGTGTGCCAGAACAGCTATATTGTAAAGTTTTATCACCTTTTTTAGAGACTTTATCAAGATGTAATACATTATTAATTGTAATGGCATGACCCATTCCACTTTGTGGGCTATCAGGTGCAACAACAACAACATCTCCAAGAGATTCCATAACTTCAATTAAAGCCAAAATTCCTGGAGCAGTAATTCCATCGTCATTAGTGACTAAAATCAACGGTTTTTTGCTCATAATTACATAGTTTTTTTACTTAGCTAAAATACATAAAATCTAGCGTTACAGCCCAAAATATTCAGTTTAACAAAAAATTAGGCGGATAAGGTTTTATTGGCATGGTTTTTTCATTACTTTAGTAGAAATTTCTTATAAATTTAATATAATCAGAATGAAAAGGAAATATAACATAATGTTGCTTGTTTTGCTATTGGCTTTTGGGTCATGTAGTTTTACGGCTAAGGTAGATGATAATCCAGATAAAGATAAATTACTAATCCAAATCATTACGCTAGCTTTAGATCAGCTACACTTTGAGCCTAAAGAACTTGATGATGATTTTTCTGCTGAAATTTTTTCAGATTATATAGAATTAGTAGATCCACTTAAAAGATACTTTTTACAATCTGACATAGAGGAGTTTAAAAAGTATAAAAATTTAATTGATGATCAATTAAAAACTTACGACATAACATTTTTTAGTGTTGTGCATGAGCGTTTAATTAGTCGTCAAAAAGAAGCTAAAACATATTATAAGTCTATTTTGTCTAAACCGTTTAATTTTAATTTAGACGAAGATTATAATGCAGATTATGAAGCTTTAGAATTTGTAAAAACTAAAAAAGGGTTAAAAGAGCGTTGGAGACAACAGTTGAAATTTAATACATTATCTAGTTATGACTTATTAATAGAAGGTCAAAATGAAGAATTAAACACAGATGAAGACGAAGAATCAGTAGTTGAAGAAACTCCTAAAGTGAAAAAGAGTTTGACACAACTTGAAGCAGATGCAAGAGCAGAAACTTTAAAAACTTTAGATAACTATTTTACAGATTATGTAGAGGATATGGATCGTGAAGATTGGTTCTCAATGTATGTTAACACTATAGTTGAAGAATTTGATCCGCACACATCTTACATGGCTCCAACAGATAAAGATAGATTTGACCAACAAATGTCTGGGAAATTGGAAGGTATAGGAGCGCGTTTGCAGAAAAAAATGGATTACATTAAAATAGTCGAATTAATTTCTGGTGGACCAGCTTGGAGAGATGGTAAGATAGAAGTTGGCGATGCTATTGTTAAAGTGCGTCAAGAAAAAGAAAAAGAAGCAATAAGTGTTGTTGGTATGCGTATAGATGATGCCATAAAACTTATAAAAGGACCCAAAGGGACTAAAGTTATTTTGACAATGAAAAAAGTAGATGGTACAATGGAGGACATTGCTATTACTAGAGATATTGTTGAGCTTGAAGAAACTTATGCAAAATCTTCAATTGTTAAAAAAGACAATAGAAATTACGGAGTTATTAATTTACCTAAATTTTATATAGATTTTGATGACTATAAAAACAGAAACGCTGCAACAGATATTAAACAAGAAATAGAACGTTTAAAAGAAGAAGGTGTTGAAGGTTTAGTCTTAGATTTGCGAAGCAATGGTGGAGGATCTTTAAGAACCGTTGTTGATATGGCTGGTTTATTTATTAAAGATGGACCAATTGTACAAGTTAGATCTACGGATGCTCTTAAAGAAGTTTTAAGTGACGAGGATAAATCAATTGTTTGGGATGGTCCTTTAGTAATAATGGTAAATGAATTATCTGCATCTGCTTCAGAAATTTTAGCAGCAGCTATGCAAGATTATAAAAGAGCAATTATTATAGGAAGCAAACAAACTTACGGAAAAGGTACTGTACAAAATGTTTTAGATTTAAATAGAATGGTACGTAATAGTTCTCACGGAGATTTAGGTGCTCTAAAACTGACGCGTCAAAAATTTTACCGTATTAATGGAGGTTCTACTCAATTAGAAGGTGTTAAAAGTGATGTTGTAGTTCCGGATAGATATAGTTTTATTGATATTGGTGAGCGCGATCAAGAAAATCCGTTAGCTTGGGACAAAATTACACCAGTAGATTTTGAAATTTGGAACAGTTATTTTGACTATGATGCAACAATTGCTAAAAGTAAGCAACGTATGGAAAATAACGAGCAACTTAGGTTAATTGAAAATAGTGCAAGATGGGCAAAATCAAAAATGGATAACAACCATTATTCTCTTAATTACGAAAAATATAAAGCAGAATTGGAGTTAAATGAAAAAGAGTCAAAACAGTTTGATGCAATTTCAGATTATAAAACTAATCTTACTTTTGAGTCATTGCCTTATGAGCAAAAGTTATTTGAACAAGACACAATACTTCGTGATAAACGTAATAGATGGCATGAAAATTTAAGTAAAGATGTTTACGTTGAAGAAGCAATTAATGTGTTAAACGACTTAAAAATGACTTACGAAATCAAAAAAGTAGCAACAATAAAAAACTAAATTATATTAATTCTTATATAAAAAGAATTAGAAATAGTAATGATGACTACTAAAGCTAAATCATTAACTCAAATAGCGCTTCAAAAGTTTAAAAAAAACTTTTGGGGCGTTTTTAGTTTGTCATTTATTGTTGTAATCGGATTAATATCAATTTTTGCTTATTTGATTGCTCCAGACGCTTCTCAAAATGCAAACCAAATGCATGTTTCTATTCATTCTAAATCACCTGGGTTTACAGTAGATATGTTAACTATTCCTTCTAAAATTGAAAACAATCAATCTTTTTTAGATAAAGTTTTTTTTGGAACAAAAAATACGAGTACAGAAATTCCTATTACAAATTATAGTTTTGATCAAAATCAATTAACGTATACCGAGTATGCTTCAGATGGTTTAAAAGGGATAACCAAAACTATAGCAGCAGATTTTATAATGCAAAACTCAGCGCATCAATATATAAAGCCTGTGACCTTTTATTTAGGGACAGATAAATATGGTCGTGATTTGTTAAGTAGATTGTTGGTGGGAGCAAGAATTTCTTTTTTTATAGGTTTTGTAGCTGTGTTCATCTCATTAGTTATTGGTGTTTTTATGGGAAGTGTAGCGGGTTATTATGGTGGAAAAGTAGATGCTTTTATAATGTGGATTATAAACGTTACTTGGTCAATTCCAACATTACTTTTGGTTATTGCTATTACTTTGGCTTTAGGTAAAGGGTTTTGGCAAGTTTTTATAGCTGTTGGTTTAACAATGTGGGTTGAAGTTGCTAGAGTTGTTAGAGGTCAAATTATAAGTGCAAAGCAAATGCAGTATGTAACAGCAGCTAGAGCTTTAGGATTTAATGATTTTAGAATTATAACAAAGCATATTTTACCAAACATAATGGCTCCAGTAATTGTTATTTGTGCTGCTAATTTTGCAGCAGCAATTTTAATAGAGTCTGGTTTAAGTTTTTTGGGGATTGGTGCACAACCACCTATGGCAAGTTGGGGAGCAATGATTAAGGATCATTATAATTATATTATCTTAGGTAAACCTTATTTAGCAATACTACCAGGTTTGTGTATTATGTTATTGGTAATGGCTTTTATGTTGATAGGTAATGCTCTGCGTGATGCATTAGATGTTAAGCAATAGTATTTACTTGTTGTAGTATTTCCGTTTTATATTAATTAGCTCTTTTGCTATTTTGTTTAGATTATCGTTAACGCTTTGATTCTTTTATAAGTAGTAGGTGTTTCTTTTGATTAATGAATATATCACCAAAGCTAGCAAGTCAATAAAGCACAGTATGTAATTCTATTATTGTCTTTTGCTTATGTTGTGTTTAAGCAGAAACAAACATTATGTTTACAATTAGGTTAGTATGCTTAAGTGTAGTTTAATAATTAAGATCGATGAAAATTTACTCAATAACAATAGAGTTGTTTAGGCTATCAATGTAGTTTAAAACTTCATCTTTACCAATATCTTTACTTGAAGAAGTGATAAAATAATTGGGCATTTCTTCCCAGGTTTCTAATAATATTTTTTTGTATTCTTCAACATGGTTTTCAATTGCTTTTGGTCTAAGTTTGTCTGCTTTTGTAAATATAATTGAAAACGGAATACCACTTTCGCCTAAATATTGCATAAATTCTTGGTCAATAGGCTGTGGTTTATGTCTGATGTCAACTAAAACAAAAGCTGTAACTAATTGTTCGCGTTGCTCAAAATATTGAGTGATAAATTTTTGGAATACCTTTTTAGTGCTTTTAGATACACGTGCATAACCATAACCTGGTAAGTCTACCAAAAACCAATTTTGATTAATTATAAAGTGATTAATTAATTGAGTTTTTCCTGGTCTACCTGATGTCTTGGCTAAGCTTTTTCGGCTAGTAAGCATGTTAATCAGTGAGGACTTTCCGACGTTACTTCTGCCTATAAAGGCGTATTCTGGTAGTCTTTCTTTTGGGCATTTTGATGCGTCAGAATTACTAGTAACAAATTCGGCAGATTTAATGTGCATTACAATTCTATGTTTAATTTCTGTGCTAAACAGAAATGTCTTTTATAAAGTTTATTACTTAATAGTTTTACACTATTAGATTTGTCGTGACTTTAACCAGTCAAATAAAATTTGATTGAATGTATCAGGATGCTCCATCATTGCAGCATGACCACACTTGTCAATCCAAAATAAATCAGAATTTGGTAAAAGTGTATTAAACTCGGTTGCAACTTCAGGAGGTGTAACACCATCGTTTTTACCCCAAATGATACAAGTTGGTACATTCATGTTGGGTAAGTCTTTAGCCATATTGTGTCTAATAGCGCTTTTTGCGATAGCTAGGGTTTTAATTAGTTTATTACGGTCGTTTACGGTCTCATAAACTTCATCCACAATTTCTTTAGTAGCAACTTCTGGGTCATAAAACACTTCTTGTGCTTTTTTCTTAATCACCTCGTAATCACTTCGTTTTGTGTAGCCTCCACCCATTGCACTTTCGTATAACCCAGAGCTTCCTGTTATAGCTAATGCTTTAACTTTTTCTGGATGAAGTTTCGTGTGGTAAAGTCCAATGTGTCCACCTAATGAGTTTCCTAGTAAAACAACATTGTCTAGTTTTTTGAATTCAATAAAATCAAAAAGATATTTTGCAAAGGCTTTTACATTAGTTTTTATTAAGGGCATAGTGTATACTGGAAGTTCCGGAATAATAACTTTATAACCTTTGTTGCTAAAAAAAGTTGTTACTGCGTCAAAATTACTTAAGCCTCCCATTAAACCATGAAGAACTATAATTGGCTGTCCTTCACCAACTTCTATGTAGTTAAATTTTCCTTCTTTTTTTAGTGTACGACTCATTAATGATTACTAGTTTGCATCAAAAGCAAATATAAGTATTTCATTTAAAAAATAGACATTTTAACAATTATCTTCAACATAGTTTTATTTATTTGCACTCCTCAAAAATCCCACCAATTCTCATCTTTATTTTAAGCTATTTTTGCTTGTTTTTTGGAGTTTTATAAGCTCGTTTTTCTGTTAAAATTACAATACTTATTAACAATGTGGTAAATTGTGGTAAAAAGTGGTGTTTTTTTCAATATATTTGACTTTTACAAATTTTGACACAAAAAATTGTTTGTGAACTCATTAATAGGAACATACGAATGTAAAGTAGACGCAAAAGGCAGGCTTATGCTTCCTGTTGCGCTGAAAAAACAGTTGGCTCCTGAGTTGCAAAATGGTTTTGTTATTAAAAGAGCAGTTTTTCAAGAGTGTTTGGAGTTGTATCCAATGCAAGAATGGAATGTGTTGATGCAAAAAATTAATAAGCTAAATCGCTTTAAAAAAAAGAATAATGATTTTATCAGAAGGTTTACTGCTGGAGTTAAAATTGTCGAGGTCGATACAAGCGGACGTTTGTTAATACCTAAAGATTTGGTTGGTTTTGCATCAATTAAAAAGGATATCGTGATGTCTTCTGCTGTTAATATTGTTGAGATTTGGGATAAAACGAAGTATGAAAAAGCTATTGATGATGCAGCAGATGATTTTGCAGATTTAGCTGAAGAGGTAATGGGTAACGACGAAGACGATGACAGTATATCATAATCCAGTATTATTGCACGAAACGGTTGATGGTTTAAATATTAAGCCTGATGGTGTGTATGTGGATGTGACCTTTGGAGGAGGAGGACATAGTAAAGAAATTTTAAAACGATTAGGTGAGAATGGGAAGTTGTATGCTTTTGATCAAGATAAAGATGCGTTAGAAAATGCTATAGACGATCCTAGGTTTACTTTAATACATGAAAATTTTAGGTACATAAAACGTTTTTTACGTTTTCATGGTGTAAAACAAGTGGATGGTGTTTTAGCAGACTTTGGTGTGTCATCTCATCAATTTGATGTTGCTGAGCGTGGTTTTTCAACACGTTTTGAAGCAGATTTAGATATGCGAATGAATCAGAATGATGCATTGTCGGCATATCATGTGGTTAATGAGTATGATGAAGAGCAATTAAAACAGGTTTTGTCACAATATGGAGAGCTTCGTGCTGCTCCTGCTATGGCTAGGTTGATTGTAGAGCATCGTAAAGATGAAGTTATAAAAACAAGTGATCAGCTTAAAAAGGTGTTGCAAAAGTTTTTGTCGCCAAAGCATGAAAATAAAATATTAGCTCAAATATATCAGGCTATTCGTATTGAGGTTAATCAGGAAATTGAGGCTTTAAAAGAGTTTTTACAGCAAACGCCTGAGATTTTAAAACCAGAGGGACGATTAAGTTTGATTTCTTATCACTCTTTGGAAGACAGATTGGTAAAACGTTTTATACGTAATGGTTTGTTTGAAGGTGAGCCAGAACGAGATGTGTTTGGTCGTTTTGAAGTGCCATTAAAAAAAGTTGGAGGATTAATAATACCAACAAAAGAAGAAATAAAAATAAATAACAGAGCGCGTAGCGCAAAGTTACGAATTGCAACAACGTTTGATTAATGAAAAAAAGCATCTATAGCCTGTTAAGAGGTACTTTTTTAGTTAGTGAAGATTCGTTTAAAAACTGGAAGCTTATCATATTTATTTCGGCTTTAGCCTTAGTTATGATAGCAAGCTCACATAGTTTGGATAAAAAAGTGCATGAGATAGCAAAGCTTAATAATCAAGTCAAAGAATTGCGATCCGAGTTGTATGATGGAAGAACCAAGTTAATGCAACTTAAAATGGAGTCTTCGGTTGTGAAAAAAATGAAAGAAAAAGGGTTGGCGCCTTCCGTAATTCCGCCAAAAAAAATAATTGTTAAACCAGAAAGCTAAGTTCAAATCGTGGCAGTAAACGAAAAGAACATATTAAACAGATTGTATTTTGTCGCAGGATGTATGTTCATCTTTGGACTGCTTGTGGTTGGAAAATTGTTAACCATTCAAGTGGTGGATGGAGATAAGTACAGAGCTCTGGCAGATAAACGTGCTATTAAGGATGTTGTGATACCTGCTAATAGAGGTAATGTGTACTCTTCTGATGGTAGTTTGTTAGCAACTTCAATTCCTAAATATGATATTTTGTTTGATGCTGTCACGCCATCGGATAAAAACTTTAAGGCTAATTTAATTCCGTTAAGTCAGGCATTGTCAAAATATTCTGGAAAACCTGCAACTTATTATAAAAAAGAATTAGGCAAAGCTAGAGCAAACAAAAATAGATACTATTTGTTGGCGCGTAATATTGGGTATTCTGATTACTTAAAATTTAGAGGTTTTCCATTGTTGGAATTAGGTGCTTTTAAAGGCGGTTTAATTGTAGAGCAAAAAGTAAAAAGAGAACATCCTTTGGGTGAAGTTGCACAGCGTACTATTGGGTATGAGCGTACAGATGATGATGGAAATATAACAAGAGCTGGTATTGATGGTGCTTTTGGTGTAGATTATTTAAGAGGAAAAAACGGAAAGCGTTTAAAACAAAAAATAGGGAAAGGACAATGGAAGCCTATTTTAGATTACGATCAAGTCGAACCTAAAGATGGTTTTGATGTGTACACCACAATTGATGTTAATATACAAGATATTGCTCATCATGCATTGTTGGAGCAGTTAGAGTTATATGAAGCTGAGCATGGTACAGTTGTAGTAATGGAAGTTGAAACAGGTGAGGTAAAAGCAATTTCTAATTTAGGAAAAACAAGTTCTGGTCATTATTACGAAAAACGAAACTATGCGGTTTATGAATCTCATGAACCAGGTTCTACCTTTAAGCTTATGGCTTTAATGGCTGCTTTAGAAGATAAAAAGGTGGATACCTCTGATGTTATTGATACAGGTAATGGGTATAAGGTGTTTTATGGAAGAGGTATAAAAGACTCTCATGGTAATGGTAAAATATCTGTTGCTAAAACATTGGAAGTGTCATCTAATATAGGTTTAGCAACAATTATTAATACTGCTTATGCTAAAAATCCTAACCGATTTTTAGATATTTTAAGTGGTTGGAATTTAGATAAAAAACTAGGTATTTCAATTAAAGGAGAAGGAGAACCTATGATACCAAGACCTGGAGATGATAAATGGAGTCGTAATGCGTTGCCATCTATAGCTTATGGTTATAATTTAAGAATTACACCTTTGCAAACCTTGACATTTTATAACGCTGTTGCAAACAATGGTGTTATGGTTAAGCCTAGGTTTATAAGAGAAGTCAAAGACTTAGATAAGCCTATAGAGGTTTTTGAAAAAACAATAATTAACCCAAAAATATGTTCTGATGCAACATTAAATGCAGCAAAGCAAATGTTGGAAAATGTAGTGACTAAAGGTACTGGTAAATCCTTATACTCAGATTATTTTTCAATGAGTGGTAAAACAGGAACAGCGCGTGTAGAGTATTGGATGGATGATTGGGCTAGAAAACCAAGGTATATTTCATCGTTTGCAGGATATTTCCCTTCTGACAAGCCTAAGTATTCTTGTATTGTTGTTATACATAAACCAAGTATAAAAAAAGGGTTTTATGGAGCAGACGTTTCTGGTCCAGTGTTTAAAAAGGTAGCACAAAAAATATTTACTGATACACCTTTGATTGATCAAGTTGCGACATTAGACGTAGCAGATCCAAAGGTTGAAAAAGAATATGAAGGGTATTATAAAACTGCAAATACTTACAAAACTATAATGCCTGATGTTACAGGTTTACCAGTTATGGATGCGTTGGCTTTGTTAGAAAATATGAATGTAAATGTAACCGTAAAATGTAAAGGTGTTGGCCTAGTTAAAAGTCAGTCGGTTAGTAAAAATACCAAATTAAAAAATAATCAAACTATAGTTTTAGAAGCTTCGTGAGTATATTAAAAGACATACTATATAAGGTAACGTTAGATGCTGTAAAAGGTAGTACTGATGTTTTGGTGAGTAATATTCATTTTAACTCTCGTCAAGTTGAGGTTAATGATGTGTTTGTGGCTATTAAAGGTAGTGCAACCGATGGTCATCAATATATTGAAGGTGCTATTAAGCAAGGTGCAATAGCTGTTGTATGTCAGGTGTTTCCTGATACGATTCAAGATGATGTGACTTATATTAAAGTTGACGATTCTAGTAAGGCTCTAGCTGTAATGGCTGCCAATTATTATGGCAATCCTTCAGAAAATTTAAAACTTGTAGGTGTTACTGGTACTAATGGTAAAACTACAATAGCCTCATTATTATATCAATTATTTAAAAAAGCAGGTTACAAAGTAGGATTATTATCAACTGTTAAAATAATGGTGGATAATACTACGTATCCAGCAACACATACTACTCCAGACTCTTTAACTATAAACAAGTATTTAAAGACAATGAGTGAGGAAGGTGTTGAGTTTTGTTTCATGGAAGTTAGTTCTCATGGAATACATCAAAACAGAACACTTGGGTTAAAATTTGAAGGTGGAATTTTCACCAATTTATCTCATGATCATTTAGATTATCACGATACTTTTGCTGAATATCGTGATGTCAAAAAACGTTTTTTTGATCAATTACCTAAAACTGCATTTGCATTAACTAATGGTGATGATAAAAACGGAAGCGTTATGCTTCAGAACACAAAAGCAAAGACATATACTTATGCGTTAAAGAGTTACGCAGATTATAAGGCGCAAATTTTAGAAAATCAGTTTAATGGCTTATTGTTAAAGCTTAATGATAATGAGGTTTGGGTACGTCTAATCGGTACGTTTAATGCGTATAACATACTAGCGATTTTTGCTACAGCAGAATTGTTGGGTCTTGAAAAGCAAGAAACATTACGTTTGATTAGCGAGTTGGAAAGTGTTAGTGGTCGTTTCCAATTTATGATATCTGATCAAAAAATTACTGCTATAGTCGATTATGCGCATACGCCTGATGCTTTGCAAAATGTTTTAGAAACTATTAATGATATCAGAACCAAAAACGAAGAGGTTATTACAGTTGTTGGTTGTGGTGGAGATAGAGATAAAACAAAACGTCCAAAAATGGGGCATATTGCTTCAGCTTTAAGTACAAAAGTTGTGTTTACAAGTGATAATCCTAGAAGCGAAGTGCCAGAGACTATTATTGAAGATATAGAAAAAGGTGTCGAGCCTCAAAATTTTAAAAAAACATTATCCATAGTAGATCGTAAACAGGCAATTAAAACTGCATGTCAATTAGCTAACCCTAATGATATTATTTTAATTGCAGGTAAAGGTCATGAGACGTACCAAGAGGTAAAAGGTGAGCGTTCGGATTTTGATGATTTTAAAATTGTAAAAGAGTTTTTAAAACAATTACAAAAATAAAAAAGGGTTTCTACGAAAGTATAAAATCTATAAAAAACAAAGATTAATAGAATGCTATATTATTTATTCGAATTTTTAGAAAATAACTACCAATTCCCTGGTGCTAGTGTGTTTCAGTTTATCACATTTAGAGCAGCTTTGGCAATTATAGTATCGTTGTTGTTTTCTACAATATTTGGTAAAAAAATAATCCTGGCTTTACAAAAAAAGCAAGTTGGAGAGTCTGTTAGAGATTTAGGTTTGGATGGTCAGTTAGAAAAAGCTGGTACACCAACCATGGGTGGAATTATTATAATTATAGCCACTTTGTTACCAGTATTGTTATTTGCTAAATTAGATAATATTTATGTTGTGTTATTAATTGTTACCATGTTGTGGATGGGAGCAGTTGGTTTTACAGATGATTATATTAAAGTATTTAAAAAGAATAAAGAAGGCTTAAGCGGAAAGTTTAAAGTTTTAGGTCAAGTTGGGCTTGGTTTATTTGTTGGAGCTGTAATGTATTTTCATCCAGGAATTACGATTAAAACAGAAAAAGTAAACCCTATTTATGAAACTGAATTAATTACACAAAACTCACCAAGAGAATTTAATACAGCAGAACAGTCACTAAAAACAACAATTCCTTTTGTTAAGGATAATGAGTTTGATTACTCAGATTTAGTAACATGGTTAGGTGATGACTACGCAAAATATGCATGGTTAATATTTATTCCAATCGTGATTTTTATTGTAACAGCGGTCTCTAATGGAGCCAACCTAACAGATGGTATTGATGGTTTAGCAGCAGGTAGTTCTGCTATTATAGTGTTTGTGCTAGCCATTTTTGCTTTTGTCTCTGGTAATATTGTGTTCTCGGACTATTTAAACGTCATGTTTATACCAAATTTGGGTGAAATGGTTGTTTTTATTGCAGCTTTTGTAGGTGCATTAATTGGATTTTTATGGTACAATACTTATCCAGCCCAAGTATTTATGGGTGATACAGGTAGTTTAACTATTGGAGGTGTGATTGCAGTAATTGCTATTGCTGTTAGAAAAGAATTATTGATCCCAGTTTTATGTGGAATTTTCTTTGCTGAATCATTATCTGTGATACTTCAGGTTAGCTATTTTAAATTCACTAAAAAGAAATATGGTGAAGGTAGACGTATTTTTTTGATGTCACCTTTACATCATCATTATCAGAAAAAAGGACATCACGAAAGTAAAATTGTAACCCGATTTTGGATTGTTGGAATTTTTCTAGCAATACTAACAATTGTAACTCTAAAATTAAGATAAGATGAAACAATTGGTGATTCTTGGAGCAGGAGAAAGTGGAGTAGGAACTGCGCTTTTAGGACAAGCAAAAGGGTTTCAGGTTTTTGTTTCGGACAAAGGAAAAATAAAAGAAAAATATAAAGAAGTTCTTATACATAATAAAATTGAATGGGAAGAAGAGCAACATACTGAAGCTAAACTATTAGCTGCAGATGTTGTTATGAAAAGTCCAGGAATTCCGGATAAAGTAGCTATAGTAAAGATGCTTTTAAATAAAGGTGTGCCTGTGATTTCTGAAATTGAATTTGCAAATCAATTTACCAACGCAACCATTGTTGCTATTACAGGTAGTAATGGTAAAACAACAACTGCAATGTTAACACATCACTTATTAAAACAAGAGTTGGATGTAGGTTTGGCTGGTAACATTGGTGATAGTTTTGCTAAACAAGTTTTAGAGCATAATTATAATAATTATGTTCTAGAGGTTAGTAGTTTTCAATTAGATGGTTGTTTTAAGTTTAAACCTAAAATTGCAATAATTACCAATATTGTACCAGATCATTTAGATCGATACGATTATGAGTTTAAAAATTACATAGCTTCAAAATTTAGAATAACTCAAAACCAAACCAAAGAGGATGTTTTGATTTATGATGCAGATGATGAAGTGATTGCAAATTACATAAAAAATAATACCATTCAAGCCACAGTATTACCGTTTTCAATTACAAAAAAAATAGAAAATGGTGCGTACTTGGATAAGGACAAAATAATAATAACAATAGATAATAATCAAATAATTATGCCGACAAAAAATATAGCTCTAGAAGGTAAACATAATATAAAAAATGCTATGGCTGCATCGACAGTTTCACATTTACTTAAAATAAGAAAACAAACCATACGTGAAAGTTTAGAAAACTTTCAGGGTGTGGAGCATCGTTTAGAAAACGTGTTAAAAATTAATAAAGTACAGTATATAAACGACTCTAAAGCAACTAATGTAAATGCTACATATTTTGCTTTAGATAGCGTGTCTGCTCCAACAGTCTGGATTGTTGGTGGTGTTGATAAAGGTAATGACTATAAAGAGTTGTATCCTTTTATTAACGAAAAAGTAAAAGCCATCATTTGTTTAGGTGTAGATAATCAAAAACTAATGGAGAATTTTGGTAATATGGTTGACGTTATTGTTGAAACACAGTTTATGAGCGAAGCTGTAAAAATAGCATACAAAATTGCCGAAGCTGGTGATAACGTATTATTATCTCCTGCTTGTGCAAGTTTTGATTTATTTGAAAATTACGAAGACAGAGGTCGTCAATTTAAGGAGGCAGTTAGAAGTTTATAATATTTATAGAGCGTATTAATATTACATGCAAAACACTATAATAAATAACATTAAAGGAGATAAACTAATATGGGCAATTTCAGCTTTATTAGCAATATTTTCGTTTTTACCAGTATATAGTGCAGCCAGTAATTTGGCTTACATTGGTGGTGACGGAAGTACCTTTGCCTATTTTGTAAAGCATTTTATGCATTTGTTTTTAGGTTTTTCTATAATGTATGGAGTCCATAAAATACCTTACAGGTATTTTCGTGGTTTATCAATGGTTATGATGCCTGTTGTATTTGTTTTGCTAATTCTAACTATTTTACAAGGCACAACTATTGGAGGTGCAAATGCCAGTCGTTGGATAAGAATTCCGTTTGTAAATATGTCTTTTCAAACGTCTACTTTAGCAGCAGTAGTTTTAATGGTATACATCGCAAGATATTTATCAAAAATAAAAGATAAAAGTACCACGTTTAAAGAGTCTATTTTACCGTTATGGATTCCGGTATTTATCATATTAGCACTAATCCTTCCGTCTAACTTTTCAACAACAGCAATTATTTTTGTTATGGCTTGTGCGTTGTTGTTTTTGGGTGGTTATCCATTACGTTATTTGTTAGCTATGGGATTTGCTGGTTTAGTTGGCTTGACATTATTTATTTTAGTAGCTAAAGCCTTTCCAGAAGCTATGCCAAATCGTGTAGATACTTGGATGAGTAGAATTGATAACTTTTTTAATGATGAAGATTCTAAAGGAGATTATCAAATCGAAAGAGCTAAAATAGCCATAGCATCAGGTGGTGTTGTTGGTGTTGGGTCAGGAAAAAGTATTCAAAAAAACTTTTTACCTCAATCGTCCTCAGATTTTATTTTTGCAATTATTGTTGAAGAATATGGGTTGATTGGTGGATTAGCTTTAATCATTTTGTACATGTGGTTGTTGTTTAGAATAATAATAGTTGCACAAAAAGCAGATACCGTTTTTGGTAAACTATTAGTACTTGGTGTAGGATTGCCAATCATTTTTCAAGCCATGATTAATATGGCAGTTGCTGTAGAGTTGTTTCCTGTTACAGGTCAAACTCTACCATTAATTAGTAGTGGAGGAACCAGTATTTGGATGACTTGTTTGGCAATTGGAGTTATACTTAGTGTAAGTGCTAAAAGAGAAGAAATTAAATTAAAAGAAAAAAAAACTGATGCAGAAAATCCGTTAGAGGTTTTATCTGAAGCATTAGAAGATTAATAAAGTGAAAAATAATAATAAAACATATAAAATTATTTTATCTGGTGGTGGTACTGGTGGTCACATCTATCCTGCTATTGCTATTGCTAACGAGCTTAAGTCGCGTTTTCCAGAATCTGAGTTTTTGTTTGTAGGAGCAAAAGATAGAATGGAAATGGAAAAAGTACCACAAGCAGGTTTTGACATAAAAGGTCTGTGGATTACTGGTATTGAACGTAAGTTGACATTAAAAAACATGATGTTTCCGTTTAAGTTAATCAGTAGTTTATGGAATGCCAGAAAAATAATAAAACAGTTCAAGCCTGATGTCGCTATTGGTACTGGTGGATTTGCTAGTGGACCATTATTACAAGTAGCAGCTTTAAAGGGTATTCCTTGTTTAATACAAGAGCAAAACTCTTATCCTGGAATCACCAATAAATTGTTAGCTAAAAAAGTAGAAAAAGTTTGTGTTGCATATAATGGTTTAGAGCGTTTTTTTCCTAAACAAAAAATAATTAAAACAGGTAATCCTGTACGTCAAGATTTGTTGGATATAACCTCAAAAAGAGCAGAGGCTATCAAACATTTTAATTTAGTAGAAGGTAAACAAACACTTTTAGTGTTAGGCGGAAGTTTAGGAGCAAAAGCAATCAATGAATTGTTAGAGCGTGAACTAGATTATCTGCAAACTTTAAATCTGCAAATTATTTGGCAATGTGGTAAACTGTATTACCAAACATATAAGTTGTATGGTAATACTAAGCATGTACAAGTGCACCAATTTATTAATAAAATGGATTATGCTTATGCAGCAGCTGATTTTATTATTTCTAGAGCAGGAGCAAGTTCGGTTAGCGAGCTTTGTATTGTAGGTAAACCAGTTGTTTTTGTGCCTTCTCCTTATGTTGCAGAAGACCATCAAACTAAAAATGCTACAGCTATTGTTAAACAAAATGCAGCAGTTTTAATAGCTCAAGAAGATTTAAAAGTTGATTTTAAAAATAAATTTGGACAACTAGTTGCTTCCAAAGAAAAGCAAGAAGAATTAAGTAATAACATAAAAAAATTAGCCTTAGTAAATGCAACCAATCATATTGTTGATGAGGTTGAAAAATTGCTAAATAAATAATGAATTTATCTAAAATACATAACATCTATTTTATTGGTATTGGAGGTATTGGTATGTCTGCAATTGCTCGCTATTTTAAAGCAAGTAATAAGCAGGTTTCTGGTTATGATAAAACTCAAACAGAAATTACTAATAGCCTACAAGATATAGGTGTAGAGGTGGTTTTTGAAGATGAAATTGCTAATGTCCAGGCTAATTATTTAGATCCCGAAACGACCTTAGTCGTTTACACACCAGCTGTGCCTAAAACACACAGTCAATTAGTGTATTTTAAGGACAATGGATTTAAAGTTTTAAAACGATCAGAAATTTTAGGTGTTATAACACAAAACACCTATTGTTTAGCTGTGGCTGGTACACATGGTAAAACGACTACTACAAGTATTTTAGGACATTTATTAAATGCTTGTGATGTGTCTTTAACTGCTTTTTTAGGTGGTATTAGCGAGAATTATAATTCTAATCTTATCCTTAACGGAAACGAGGTTAGTGTTGTTGAAGCAGATGAATTTGATCGTTCGTTTTTAACGCTAAGTCCAGATTTAGCTTGTATAACATCCATGGATGCAGATCATTTAGATATTTATGGTGATGCTTCAGAATTAATAAAAACTTTTAAAGATTTTTCAAAAAAATTAAAGCCTAACGGAAAGCTATTCGTTAAAAATGGATTGCCTTTAGATGGTATCACCTATGGTATTGAGGATGATGCAGATTATTCAGCTCAAAATATAACCATCAAAAACGGAACTTATGTTTTTGACGTAAAGACACCAAAAGGTTTGTTTAAACAATTTCAGTTTAACTTACCAGGTAGACATAACCTATCAAATGCTTTAGTGGCTTTAGCAATGTCCATAGAGTATGGAATACCTCATGATAAATTAATCCAAGCATTAGCAAGTTATAAAGGTGTAAAACGTAGGTTTACTTATCAAATTAAAACAGATGATTTGGTATTTATAGATGACTATGCACATCATCCAGAAGAGATTAACGCAGTCCATCAAGCTGTTAGAGAAATGTATCCAAACGATAAAGTTGTAGCTGTTTTTCAGCCACATTTGTTTTCTAGAACTCAAGATTTTGCTCAAGATTTTGCTAAAAGCTTAGCGCAATTCGATCAAGTTATTTTATTGGATATTTATCCAGCAAGAGAGTTGCCTATTAAAGGCGTAACATCGGAATGGTTATTGAGTCTAATAGATAATAACAACAAACAATTAGTGTCTAAGGACACATTAATTAAAAATATAAAACAAAGTGACGCTAAAATTGTTTTAACAATTGGAGCAGGAGATATTGGAGCAGAAGTTTCAAAAATAAAACAAGCATTAATAAATGAAGATTAACTGGAACTATATAAAAATGAGTGTCCTACTAATTTTAGTAGTGTTTTTGTATGCGTTTTCTTCAGTTAGAAATGCAAAAAGAGTGGTATCCAAACCTCAAGTTGAATTTATAGGTAATAAAAACCTGTTTATCACGCATGAAGATGTTAGTAAGTTGTTAATACAAAATCAACAAGAGGTCAGTAACACATCTAAAGAAATTTTAGATTTGAACATCCTAGAAACAACACTTAACCAAAACCCAATGGTCCAGTATGCAGATGTTTATGTAACTGTAACTGGTAATTTAATAGCAAAGGTTAAACAAAAAACGCCAATTGCTAGAGTAGTGACAGATGCGACTTACTATGTAGACAACAATGGTGGTTATATGCCATTATCAAAAAACTACACAGAGCGTGTCCCAATTGTCACTGGATTTATTAATAAAAAAGAGTTAAATAAGATTTTTATAGTAGCATCAAAAATTCAAGAAGACGAATTTTTAAAAAAACATGTTGTACAAATTCAACAAAACAAGAATAATACTATAGATCTTAAGTTAAGACAGTGTAATTTTGTAGTCCAATTAGGCAGTTTAGATCAGTTAGATAAAAAAGTTAACAATCTAAAAGCGTTTTATATTAAGGCTACAAAAGATAAAACCTTAAAAAATTACAGTAAAGTAAACTTACAATTTGGTAATCAAGTTGTTTGTACAAAAGCATAAGTTATGGAACAAAACTTGTCAGTAGGATTAGATATCGGAACCACAAAAATTGTGGCTATGATAGGTCGTAAAAATGAATATGGTAAAGTCGAAATTTTAGGTATTGGTAAATCTAAAAGTTTGGGTGTACATCGTGGTGTTGTAAATAATATCACGCAAACCATTCAGTCTATACAACTAGCAATCCAAGAAGCAGAAGCTGCAGCAGCACTAAAAATAGAAGGTGTGACTGTTGGTATTGCAGGACAACATATTAGAAGTTTACAACATAGCGACTATATTACTAGACCAAATAGTGATACTGTAATTGACGATAATGATATAGACAGACTAATCAATCAAGTACATAAATTAGTCATGCTTCCTGGTGAAGAAATTATACACGTATTACCTCAAGAATATAAAATTGACGGTCAAGCCGAAATTAAAGAACCAATCGGTATGTATGGTGGACGTTTAGAAGCCAATTTTCATGTTGTTGTAGGTCAAGTCTCGTCTATCCGAAACATTGGACGTTGTGTACAAAGTTCAGGCTTGACATTAGAAGGAATCACTCTAGAGCCTCTTGCAAGTGCAAATGCAGTATTAAGTCAAGAAGAAAAAGAAGCTGGTGTTGCATTAATAGACATAGGTGGAGGTACAACAGATTTAGCAATTTTTAGAGACGGAATAATAAGACACACAGCTGTAATACCATTTGGAGGTAATGTTATAACTGAAGACATAAAAGAAGGGTGTTCTATTATAGAGAAACAAGCCGAACTATTAAAAATAAAATTTGGTAGTGCTTGGCCAGGAGAAAATAAAGACAATGAGATTGTCTCAATACCAGGATTAAGAGGACGTGATCCAAAAGAAATTACACTTAAAAACTTGTCTAGAATAATACATGCAAGAGTTGTAGAAATTATTGAGCAAGTCTTTGTAGAAATAAAAAATTATGGACACGAAGAACAAAAAAAGAAATTAATTGCAGGTATAGTTTTAACAGGTGGAGGAAGCCAATTAAAGCATTTAAAGCAGTTAGTAGAATATATTACAGGTATGGACACCAGAATTGGGTATCCAAACGAGCATCTTGCTGGAGATAGTGATGATGCTATCACAAGTCCATTATTCGCAACAGCAGTAGGATTAGTTATGGATGGACTAAAACGCCAAGACCGTATCAAAATTGAAGAAAAAATTGAAGAACAAATACAAGAAGTAAAAGAGGCAAATCAAGAAATGCCAGAAGAAGAAAAAATAGAACCACCAAAAAAACGCAGAAAATCGTTTTTAGAGACGTTTACTGATAAAGTCAAAGACTTTTTAGATAACGCAGAGTAATATAAATAATAATACAATAAGCGATGTATGTATCGCTAGAATAATAATAATTGATCCAGTAAAATAGAATTTATGAGCAGCAACAACGAATTCGAAAACATAGCATTTGACCTACCTAAAAACCAATCTAACGTCATTAAGGTTATTGGTGTTGGAGGAGGTGGAAGTAACGCGATCAACCACATGTTCTTACAAGGCATTAAAGGGGTTGATTTTGTTATTTGTAATACAGATGCACAAGCATTACAAAATAGTGGTGTACCAAACAAAATCCAATTAGGTTTAAATTTAACAGAAGGACTTGGTGCAGGAGCCAATCCAAACGTAGGAGAACAATCTGCTGTAGAGAGTTTTGATGACATCCAACGTATGTTAGATACCAATACAAAAATGATCTTCATAACAGCCGGAATGGGTGGAGGAACAGGTACAGGAGCAGCACCAATAATCGCTAAAATGGCTAAAGATTTAGACATTTTGACTGTTGGTATTGTTACTATGCCTTTTCAATTTGAGGGTAAAATGCGTAATGAGCAAGCTCAAGAAGGTATCGAAAAACTTCGTAAAGAAGTAGATTCGTTAGTAGTTATAAATAACAATAAACTTCGTGAAGTTTATGGTAACCTTGGTTTTAAAGCTGGTTTCTCTAAAGCTGACGAGGTGTTATCCACTGCAGCACGTGGTATTGCAGAAGTAATAACACATCACTATACACAAAACATAGATTTACGTGATGCTAAAACAGTATTAAGTAATAGTGGTACAGCTATTATGGGTTCTGCATCTGCATCAGGTCAAAATCGTGCTCATGAAGCAATATCAAAAGCATTAGATTCGCCTTTATTAAACGATAATAAAATTACAGGAGCCAAAAACGTATTGTTGCTAATCGTTTCTGGTGCTCAAGAAATTACTATCGATGAAATAGGAGAAATTAATGACCACATTCAAAATGAAGCTGGTCATGGTGCAAACATTATCATGGGTGTTGGTGAGGATGAAAATCTTGAAGAATCAATTTCTGTAACGATTATTGCTACAGGTTTTGATGTAGAACAACAAAATGAAATTTCTAATACCGAAACTAAAAAAGTAATTCATGCTTTGGAAGACGACCAAAACATGGAACAAGATTTAACTAAAAAGCCTAACGTACCAGCTTCAAAAATAGTTGCAAGTCAACCAGTAATTAAGCCAGAGCCACCTAAAGCAATTGTAAAACATACTTTAGATGTTGATGAAGAAACTGAAGATCAATTATCAAATATAGAAATAGCTCAGGTTAACAGTCAAAACCGAACAGCACCAAATAATGATGTTATTCCAACAACTGAAGCCTTAAAAAATATTGATGTTAATTTTACGCAGGTTGATCCTTTAGTAGATGAGAATGCACAATTTAATATTACAAGTACTAATGCTGTAAAACAAAAAATAGACGACATTCCACAAGAGCAAAAACAGCAAATAACTTTAAGTTTTGATATGCCTATATCAGAGCCAGAAGCTACACCTGTTGTTGAAGAGGAAAAACCAGTGATTTTAGATTTATCAGAAGAGGTTAGTAACATTGATGTTAATGATTTTGTAGAAGTGACTCCAACTGTACAGAGCAATCAAACGGAAGAAGTTAGATATACTTTAGACGATTTTGAAGAAGAAGAAATTGTTGTAAACAAAACTAATCAGTCAAAACCTAAGGTAGAAGAAGATATAGTATTTGAGAAAAAAGTGGTTGTAAATGAGGAGGTTAAAATAGAAGAAATTTTACCAGAGGTCGAAACAGAAGTAGACCCAATGAATACACCGATTTCAGAATTGTTAAAAAGCAGAGCTGATGAGCGTAGAAAGAAAATGAAAAACTTCAATCATAAATTTAATAGTTCTAAAATTGAAGATATCGAGAAAATTCCAGCTTACAAACGTCAAGGTTTAGAGTTAGAAAATAGACAACATTCTTCAGATAATAATATTTCTAGAACATCTTTAGGTGTAGATGATAATGATGATATTCAATTAAGAAGTAATAATTCATTTTTACATGATAATGTAGATTAATTCTTAAGTATTAATTTATTAAAAAGCCAAAAGCCTACTAAAGCTTTTTGGCTTTTTATTTGTGTTAATTTATCTCTTGACTATGTTAAGTATAGTCAGTAAAATAATAACAATTTAGTATCTTCGTATTTCAAAACAAAATTACAATGAGTTTATCTAAAGATATAATGACTGCCTTAAAAGAGGCAATGAAAAGTAAAGATGCAGTAGCGTTAACAGCTTTAAGAGCAGTAAAATCTGCTATATTATTAGCGCAAACAGAAAGTGGAGCTAAACAAGAATTGACTGAAGAGCAAGAGCTTAAAATTTTACAAAAGCAAGTAAAGCAACGTAAGGATAGTGCTGCAATATTTTTAGATCAAGGACGCGAAGATTTAGCTGCGCCAGAATTAGCAGAAGCTGAGGTTATAAGTCAGTTTTTACCTGAAGCAATGGGTGTTGAAGAAATCACAGCAGTTGTAGAGCAAATTATTGCTAGCATTGGTGCAGAAGGCATGAAAGATATGGGTAAAGTAATGGGAATGGTTAGTGGACAGCTAGCTGGTAAGGCAGATGGAAAAACCATTTCAACAATAGTAAAAGCTAAGTTGGCTTAATTAAGAAGATAAATATATTGTAAGCTTCTTCTGGAGTTTTATAATTTAAACCTCATTGAATAATTTAATTTCAATGAGGTTTTTTTGTTTTTAAAAACATTTGTGTTAGTAATTAAAATGGTATTTTGTTCTATAAAAAAATATAATGTTAATGCTTCAATCAGTAAATACCGAGCTTCAAGAAAATCCATTGGTCTATAAATATGTTTTAGGTGTATTAACTATATTAATT
Organism: Olleya sp. ITB9; assembly: GCF_001315805.1. NCBI lineage: Bacteria > Pseudomonadati > Bacteroidota > Flavobacteriia > Flavobacteriales > Flavobacteriaceae > Olleya > Olleya sp. ITB9. The sequence continues at coordinate 34,265 of NZ_BCBW01000033.1, read as the reverse complement.
GTTTGTTTTGTTATTGTCGCTGGTACAATCTGGTTGTTTAAATTTATTGAAAGTATTTATATAGATTATTTTAGAGGAAAACCATTAATAAGACATTTGTACTTAAAAGTTAATGATGTTACTTCAGTTCAAAGAGGCATATTAGAATCTGAGTTTAAATTCTATAATAGTTTAAATGAAAATGAACAACGTTATTTTAGGCACAGATTGCACAAGTTTATAAAATATACAGAGTTTATTGGTAAAGACGGAGTCATTATCCAAGAAGATCATCGCGTATTAGTCTCTGCAACAGCTATAATGTTAACATTTGGTTATCGGGATTATTCTATAAAATTTGTAGATAAAATTTTAATTTATCCTTCTGTATTTTATTCTAATCTAGATGAAAATTACCACAAAGGGCATTTTAATCCTGCTTTTAGAGCAGTAATCCTTTCGTGGGAAGATTTTGTAATAGGTTACAAAATTGAGGATGATAATTTAAATTTAGGTATACATGAGTTTATACATGCTTTACATATTAGTTACTTAAAGCCTAAATATAGTAACGATGTAACAGCCTACTTGTTTACAAGAGGAATTGAAGAATTAGAATCTTTTTTAAAGATTAACCAGTCTTATAAAAATAAAATGGTAAACTCAGATTATTTCAGAGATTATGCATTTGAAAATAACTTTGAATTTATTGCAGTAGTGGTAGAGAACTTTATTGAGACTCCAACGCAATTTAAAGCTCAATTTCCTCAAATATATAATAAGGTCAAGCAAATGCTTAACTTTAATTTTAAAGGGTATTAATAGCTCTTAAACTGATATATGTCATATTTAATTACAAAGCATTATCTTAATTTTATATCATAGATAATAAAAGATATGTCTATAATAATGACATTTGTAAATTACTTAAAAAATCAGTTTTAGGGGAAATAATCAATTTATTAAGTAATTTAAAAAGGCTCCAAAATATTGGAGCCTTTTTTTGATATTATGAGTTAGCTAAAGCTTTAAGGTTTTTAATTGTTTCTGGTTGATTATCACTTTTAAAAACATGACTACCAGCAACAAAAACATCAGCACCAGCATCAACCAATTGCTTTATATTTTTATCAGTAACACCACCATCAATTTCAATTTTTGTGTCAAGACCTTGGGCATCAATCATAGCTCTAAGTTTTTTAACACGTTGGTAGGTTACATTTTCAAATTTTTGTCCACCAAAACCAGGATTAATAGACATTAATAATACCATATAACATTCTGGTAAGATGTCTTCCAAAACACTTACAGGAGTAGTAATATTAAGTACGACACCAGCTTTACAACCAGCATCTTTTATTTGTCTAAGGGTACGATGTAAATGTACAGTAGACTCGTGGTGTACAGTAATAATATCTGCACCAACTTTAGCAAACTCCTCAATGTAACGTTCAGGTTTTTCTATCATTAGATGCACGTCTAAAGGTTTAGTGGCATGTTTTTTAATAGCAGCAATAACAGGCATTCCATAAGATATGTTTGGTACAAAGTGACCATCCATTACATCTATATGAAACCAATCTGCATCACTATTGTTTACCATTTCGGTATCACGTTGTAGGTTGCCAAAATCGGCAGCTAACATGGAAGGAGCAATTAATTTTGAAGACATTTATTTTAGTTTTGTGTTGTTTTTGCAAAACTACTACTTTTTATTAGTTGTCCTCTAAAAGGGATTCAATAATTTTAAAAAAGAAATCACTGTTCTCAACATTATTATCCTGTAAAGTTTTAATAAAACTTTGTAGACTATATAAGGTTTCAGTATCCTTAATAACAGAATAGCCAATATCAAAAGACTTAAAATTAAGTTGTTTAATAGGCTTGTTTAATAATTCGGTGAGTTTTGAGTGTCTGTGGTCCTTTTTTATATCCTCATACACTGTGTCCAAAATAATTGGATTGCCTTCCAATATCTGAAAAAACAAATCCCCTTTTTTAACCAAAACACCAGTAATGTTATGACTATCATTTTTTAATTGTGTTTGGTTAAAAAGCGCTTCAAAATCCATAAGCTCAAGCCTTGAGTTAGCTTCACTTTTATAACAGATAGTTTTTAACATAATGGTAATATTTAACAGTAAATATAAAAAAGTTTATAAAATATAATAGTAAAAGTCTAAAATGAGTGAACCCGAAGTAATCAGCTTCGGGTTCTTCATCAATCAAAAAACGAACAGTTATGAATAACTGTTTGTTATCGTAACTTAGGTGTTAACCTAAGTAAGTTTTTAATATTTTACTTCTAGACGTATGTTTTAATCTACGTATAGCTTTTTCTTTAATTTGTCTAACACGCTCTCTGGTTAGGTCAAAAGTTTCACCAATTTCTTCTAAAGTCATTGGATGTTGGTTACCTAAACCAAAGTATAGTCTAATAACATCAGCTTCACGTGGTGTTAAGGTTTCTAAAGCACGCTCAATTTCAGTACGTAAAGAGTCGTGTAATAATTCACGATCAGGATTTGGTGACTCACCAGAGTTTAAAACATCATATAAGTTAGAGTCTTCACCTTCAACTAAAGGCGCATCCATACTTACGTGACGACCAGAATTTTTCATTGACTCCTTAACATCGTTAATAGTCATATCTAATTCCTTAGCAATTTCTTCTGGACTTGGTGGACGTTCATGAGCTTGCTCTAAGTGAGCAAAAGTTTTATTAATTTTATTAATAGAACCAATTTTGTTTAACGGTAAACGTACAATTCTAGATTGTTCAGCTAAAGCTTGTAAAATAGACTGTCTAATCCACCAAACAGCATAAGATATAAATTTAAAACCACGTGTTTCGTCAAAACGTTGTGCAGCTTTAATTAATCCTAAGTTTCCTTCATTAATCAAATCCGGAAGTGTTAACCCTTGGTTTTGGTATTGTTTAGCCACAGATACAACAAAACGTAAGTTAGCCTTAGTCAACTTTTCTAGTGCTATCTGGTCTCCAGCTTTGATACGTTGCGCTAATTCTACCTCTTCATCAGCAGTAATTAGGTCAACTTTTCCAATTTCTTGTAGATATTTATCTAACGATGCAGTCTCACGATTAGTAACCTGCTTGGTAATTTTAAGTTGTCTCATCTAAAAAAGTGTGATATTTAATCTTAATGAATATATTGCTATCATTAGTTATACGTAGCAAAGATATAATTTGTTACAAAAACTGACGATTATTTTTCAATCTCTTCTCTTTTTTTATTTGGCGTTCCCTTTTTAAGCCCCAAAAAGGCTTAAAAACGTCAGGCTGTCCGTTATATCTTTTTTGTAAAAAAAACAAAAAAGGATGCCACTCCTATCCTTAACGCGCTTACTGATGCGACTTACTCAAAATCTAAAAGTTGTGTAGCAGTTATAAGTTGTTTTAAAGCTTCAATTTTTGCAAATAGCTTATTAAAAAAACTGTTACGTTCCTTTTCTCCAGCAGTATTTAATAATTTACTGTTTTGTAATTGCTTTTTTAAAAAGCGTTCAGCCTCTTGACAAGTGTGTTTATCTTCGGTTTTGTAATAAGATAATAAGGTGAAAGGGACGTAAAGTAGTTGGCTATTAGTAGCACTAACCAAAACATGATTATTCATTAAGTGTAATTCATTGTAAAATAACATAAAAGGATTAGTGTTGGACAACAACTTATTAAAAATAGATTGAATTAATTGTTTTAATAAATCACATAATTCTAAAGCAGTATTAGAGTTAACTTGTCCCGCTTGATAGTAGTAATGAATTTGTTTTAGTGTACTATTTATAGTTGTAACATCCCAAATTTCTTGAGTATTTAAATTATTATACAAGCTAGCTAATTGTTTACCAGCTATGATTAGTGAAGTGCTTGGTGCAAAATTATCAAAGCTTTTAGTTGCTAATTTTGGATTTAATAATTTAAGCCAAACATAATATTTAAACTGACTTAGTGCATCACCATTTAAGTTATAAAATAAAGGAATGTCTTTAGCTGAATATAGTATGCTACTATCCTTTAGCGTTAATAAGGGTAATAAAGATTGGTAAGAGTCCTCAAAATACTGTTGTAATTGCGACTCGTTTTCAATGTGTTTTGTTTTTTCAATACTAACAAACTCAGTAGATGTTGTTTCAAATAACCTGTCTAAAGATATGTTGTAGTATTTAGCCAAGGTAATACTTTCGTCTAAAGACAATTTACTTTTCAAGCTTACACGTCTATGTGCAGCATCATAACTAATATCTAAAGCAGTAGCGACAGCCTCAATAGTAGAGGTGTTAGTTGGTAATTCGGTTTTTAAAAATTCTAAAAAGGCAGTTTGAAACATGATTAAAAATAATAAAATTTGTGATTATCGCAAAATTTAGTTTTTCAATTTGTGAATTGGACCATTTAAAACGTGATTATAACAATAGTTTTGGTTTCAATTAAATAAACCTTTTTATCATGAAACATATATTATTTATACTTTTTGTTATAATTATAATGCCTTTTAGTAACGCTCAAAACGATACCATTTATAAACCCTACAGTAATCAATATCAGGATTATTTTAAACGTGTAACTTTTAAAATAGGAGGAGGTGTTTTGTTGCCACAAGGCGATTTATCAAAATATTTTGGTGTTTCTCCTTTGGTAGAACTTAGTTTAGATTTTCCGGTGACTGAAAAAAAATCGCTTCAGTTTGGATTGCAATTTATAGTTCCGGATCAAAAACAACCTTTTAAATATGTAAGAACTTTAGATACCATTCAAGCAAAAGCTTCTTTTATGATAAATCCAATGTTGAGGTTTAATAAAAACCTTAGTCAAAAGGTGAATAATCAATTTCATATTAGTTTGGGTATTGGAGCTTCCATAATTAAAACAGATGCTAGAAATCCTTTTTATTCAGGTAATGAAGATGAGGAAAAATACGAAGTTGTGACAGCATTGTTGCTATCTCCAAATTTAGATTATGTCAAAAAGTTTAGAAACAACGAAGAGTTAACCTTTAGTATTGGCTTAAATTATACGCCTTATAAAATAGAAGGCGCTTTAAGGCAAGATATTGGAAGTTTAAGTTTAACGCCTAGAATATTATATAGTTTCTGATGGTTTCTAAAAAAAGCCTATCACTAATGATAGGCTTTGTAGACTAATTTTATTTAAAATTTGTACTCTAAACCACCAAGAATAGAAAGTGTATAAGTTTTGGATTTTAACCTATTTTCCAGGGGTTTAAAATGGTATTTAAACATAGGCTCTATGACAAAATGAAGTTTATTAATAATCAAAGTGTCAAAACTTAAACCTAAGTTTACAGACATGTTAGTATTTTCTATACTATCTATGCCTAAATTGTTGGGTATTCCATCAGTGTATATTGAAGCGTCTTCTAATAGTAAATAACTGAGACCTGCAACAATAGATGTGTTAATTTTTCCTCTTATTAATTTTTGTTTTATTTCTAAAGGGATTTCTATATAGCTTATTTTTTCGGTAAAATTAAAGGTGTCTTCATTGGTTGTAAAGTTTAAATTTAATTTAGAAACTCCTATTCTTAACGATAAATCTTCTGTAGCCAAATAATTAAATTTAATACCATAATTACTTGATTTATTATTAGTTGTAGTATGATTAAAACTGCTAAATTGATCTATTGATGCAAAAGGTAATACGCTCCAACGTCTAAGTTCAGGTGTGTTAATACTGTCTTTTTTTGAGGTTTTTTCTTCTTTTAACTTATTCTCATTTGATACACTGTCTTTAGTCTTTATGTTGACTAAACTATCTGTTTTCTTTGTATTCTTTAAATTACCATTACCATTACCATTACCATTACCATTACCATTACCATTACCATTACCGTTACCATTACCATTACCATTACTGTTTTTAAGCTCTTGACTACTATTTAAACTTAGTTGTTTTGGTATAGTTTTATATGCTATATTAGTATTGTTTTTATTAGTCCCAAATTTAGGGTTGTTGTAAGGTGTATTATTTTTGTTACTTGCGGTTTTGTTATTAATGTAATAACTATTGCTTACTGTAATGCTATTGTTAGCAGTTGTAATTTGAGTATTTTTAGTAGTATTACTATTGCTGATTTTTGTTGAATTAACGTTTAGATTAGAATTGTTACTTATGACATTTAAGTCTTTTGTTTTTAATTCAGGTTTTGGGCTTAGTGTTTGTTTATTACCTTTTGTAACGTTTGTTTTACTATTGATTGAACCGTTAGTGTTAAATAAAATAAAAATCAAGGCTAATATTGAAACACCTGCTAAAGGGAACCAGAAATAAGCAAAGCGTTTTTTCTTTTTCTTTTTTAAGTCTATTTCTATTTTATCCCAAACCATAGTGTCAGGAGTCATATTAAGATCCTCAAGTCGGTCCTTAATTCCGTTACCAATGTCTTTATTAACTTCCATAGTATAATCTAGGTTTGGTTTGATTTAATTTAATGATTTTTTCCTTTAATAACACTTTTGCTCTGTGTAAGTTAGATTTTGATGTATTAACTGATATGCCTAAAAGTTTTGCAACTTCTTTATGAGAATAACCATCTAATTGATATAAATTAAACACCAGTCTGTATTGGTTAGGTAGCTCTTGTATACAGTTTAAAATATTAGTCAATTCAAGATTTAATTCCTCGTCAGTAACAGTAGTGTCCTCTAATATATCATTATTAATTATAATATTTAAGGGTCCTTCTTTTTTATATTTATTAATAGCTAGGTTGATGGTAATACGTTTCATCCATCCTTCAAAGGACCCTTTATTTTTGTACTTTTTTATACTTTTAAATATTTCAATAAACGAATCGTGTAAATTGTCTTGAGCTTCTTCTTTGTTTTTAGAATATTTTAAACACTGAAGGTACAATGTGTCCTTATATCTTTGATATAAATCACCTTGTGCTTTTAGGTTGTTCCTTTTGCAGGATTTTATAAGTTGCTCTAGTTCCAATATTATTGTTTAAATCATTTTTTAATTTAGTATTAACATGGTGTTGCTACCAAGTAAATGTTAACTATATAATAGTTGTCATCTGTTAAGTTTTGTACACGTACATAAATATATTGAAACTGTGATGTGTTTAAATACACTTGATCAGATGGTATAGCATTTGTATTATTTATTGCGTCATCTTCAGTTTCAAAAAATATAAGATCTGTAATTGAATCATCTGTTTGAAGAATGTTATTAATACAGAAGTTATAATCGTCAAAGGTAAATTCGGCAACGTCTAAATTGTCTTCTAGTTCACATTCTTCAAAAAGAAAATTGGTACATAATGCATAATCATCATCACAGTACTGATGTATTACAAAAGATTTGTCACCATTTGTCAATTGTATTGAATTAGAGTCTAGGTACTCAACTTTCCAGTCAAAGTTAAAATATTCGCCAACTTCTGCGCTATTATTTAAACTAATGTTAATGTGTAATTCATTTTCAATAAATAATGTAGTCCATGATCCAAAAAGTAATTGTTCATTATATGTAAATGCAGTAGACCCATTATCTTCATTAAATATAGCACCTAAGTAAGGATTATCTGTGTTTCTAGTGTATCCAACTTTCCAAACACAATTGTTTATTAATTGTAATACAGCTTCAGACTCAATAAGTTCAATGTCTTCAATACATGCTTCAATGTTTTCTTTTAATTCTTCATTGTTGTTGATACTAAAAGTGGTGCCATCTTCTAGTTGGGTCGTAATTGGGTAGCTTAAACTAATAGAATAATCTTCTTCAAGGTTATTTAAGTAGGTTAGAAATAAAGCATCAGTTTCAATTAAAGTAGTAGCCAATAATTGTAACTCAGGATTAAAAGTATACATTGTTATTGGATAATTGAAATTTACACATGTTGTTGGTAAGTCGCTTTCAGGATTATCTGTTATTCTTGTTAAATTGTTATAGAGTTCAGAGTTAACAGCTATTGTTTCTTCAGCACTGATATCAATTCCGCCAATTGGTTCGTTTTGGCAAGCAAAAAAAGAGATTAATAATGTGAAAGCAATTAATAGATTAATAGATTTTTTCATGATTTTAGCTTTTTGTCTTTACCTATAGTCTGTAAAAGTCAAAAAGGTTGCGTCAAATCATAAAAAAAACCTCAATTTAAGTTGAGGTTTTTTTATTTATTCAATGTTAAAGATAATTTAAGTTTACTTTTTATTAAACTCTAACTTGGCCATCACCAAAAACATAATACTTATTGGTTACCAGTTGTTTTAGTCCCAATGGTCCTCTATGATGTAATTTGTCTGTACTTATGGCTAACTCTGCACCAACACCCATTTGTCCTCCATCAGTAAATCTTGTTGAGGCATTATGATATACTGCAGCACTATCAACTTGATTCATGAATTGTAAAGCTTCATTGTTGTTTTCGGTTATGATTGCTGCCGAATGTTTTCCGGAATGTATATTAATCATTTTAATAGCTTCGTCTAAATCTGAAACTTCTCCTATCAGTAATTTTCTAGACAAAAATTCCTCATTCCAAACATTAGCTTCTGTTATTTTTTTTGTTGAATTTAAAATTTTGTTAACCTTATTATCAGACATTACAGTAACTTTATGTTGCTCTAATTTTTGTTGAAGCATTTCTAGTTTTAATTCATATTCAGGGATGTTTTTATTAATTAAAACTTTATCTAAAGCATTGCATCCCGAAATTTTATCTGTCTTTGCGTTAATAATAATACCAACAGCTTTACTCCAGTCTGCCTGTTCTGAAACGTATAAAAAGTTATTACCTCTACCGCTAACTAAAACAGCACATGTAGCATGTGTTTTTACAAAATTAATTAAGCGTTCACCACCTCTTGGCACAATTAGATCTAATTGTTCAGTAGGATTTTTTAAAAAGGCTTGTGTTTCGTTTCTTTTTAAGTGTAATAATTTAATCCAGTCTTTAGACAGTCCATTATCCTCTAAAGCTTTATGCCAACATTTTTCTAATATTAAGTTACTATTTAATGCTTCTTTACCACCTTTTAATAAAATCTTATTATTGGCTTTAAACGCTAAGACAGAAGCTTCAATGGTAACATCAGGTCTAGATTCGTAAATAATTAAAATAGTGCCAAAAGGCGCAGTTGAATTAACAACGTTAAGTTGGTTTTTAAGAGTTAAGTTAGATAGCTCTTTTCCAACAGGATCTTCTTGGTTTAAAACAGCCTTGACGGCTTCAATCATTTCATTTACTTTTTTGTTGTTTACAATTAAACGATCAAATAAAGCTTGATCTTCTTTATTAAAAGCGTCCAAATCTTTTTTGTTTGCAGCAATAATATTTTCTCGTTCATTGTCTAAAATCTGTAACATAGATTTTAAAACATTGTTTTTAGTATCTGTATTTAAAAGTTTCATTGTTGTGTATTTTAATTAGGCACAAATAAATTTTGTGCCAATTTGTTTATTATTTATAATGTCTACCATAACATTTTTGCGTTTACCATTAGCAATATATGTTGGTATGTTTTTACGTGCTGTCACCTTAGCAATTCTTAATTTTGAAGCCATTCCTCCACGACCTTCACCTTCTTTTTTATTTGAAGCACAAACATATTTTTCGACATTTTCATTGGTTTTAACTTCGTGTAACTTAACAGAGTCTTCGTCATCTGGATGTCCTGTATATAATCCATCTGTGTCTGATAAAATAATTAGCCTATCAGCATCAATCAATTCTGCAACAAGACTAGCTAACTCATCATTATCTGTAAACATGGACATGGTTAGTGATACAGCATCATCTTCGTTAGCAATTGGTGTTATACCTTCGGATAGTAAACCTTCATAACAATTAATCATGTTTTCTCTGTATTTACCTAAGTCAAAATCTCGTTTTGTGGCTAATACTTGTGCACAACGCATTCCGTAATCATGAAAAATACTATAATAATGTCTCATCATTCTTGGTTGACCTACAGAGGAGTAGACTTGACGTCGTATTGACGAGTCTTCAATTTTTGTGTTTCCTAAAATTTCTTTTCCAGCTATTGCTGAACCTGAGGATACTAAAACGACTTTAATATCACGTTCATACAGTACAGCAATTTGTCTTACTAATTCCCTTAATACTGGTCCTAATATTCTGTTATCTTTATTTGTTAGCACATTGGTACCTACTTTTACAACCACGCGCTTAATGTCATTTTCCATTTTATTTTTCTTTTCCTAATTCTACAGCTCTATCAAAAGCAGCATATGCAGCATCTTGAATAAGTTGTTTTACATTATTATCTTCCATACTATCTATTGCAGCTTGAGTTGTTCCGCCTTTAGAGGCGACTTTGTCTATCCATTTTTCTGGAGAGATATCATTTTGACTAAATAATTCAATTGCACCTTCAAAAGTGTTACTTACAAGTACTTTAGAGTCGTATTCTGAAAAGCCCATTTTTAAAGCAGCTTCAAGCATAGATTGCATAAAATAAAAAACATAAGCAGGACCACTACCAGAAATTCCTGTTGAAGCATCAATAAAGTTTTCGCTACTTACCTCAATAGATGTACCTGTTGTATCTAATAAATGTCTAATCATTAGTAACTCTACTTTAGATACTGAAGTATCTCCAGTATATGAAGTCACTCCTTTACCAACTTTTGCTGGTAAATTGGGCATGGTTCTAATCACTTTTTTTATGCCTAATCCTTTTTGAATGGACTTTATTGTGACACCTGCCATTAGAGACACAAAAATTTGTTCTTTATTTACCAGGTTGATCATTTCTGTAAATAGGTCTTCACAGTGATATGGTTTTACTGCTAAAAAAATAATGTCTGCTTGTGGCAAACAGTCTTTTAATGATGTATATACATTAAATTTTGGTTCTTGTCTTAATGTTTCAATTTTTTTAGGATCGGTATCAAATATTCTTAATTTGTGTTTATTTAATAATGAAGAATTTATCATTCCTTCAGAATAAGTTAAACCCATGTTTCCGGCTCCTATTACTAATACTTTCATAATTTGTTTTAATTAATAAATTAACTGTCAGTACTATAATAGCATCAATTACTATGCGATAGTGCCAAAGTGAAAGATTGATTTAAATAAATTTGATATTTTTAAGAATTTATGATCATAATTATCAAATTATAGATTTAGTCTTCATATGTAACTAAATCTATAATTTGGTAAAAACTAGTTACTAGGTAATTGTGACAGTCTGTCGGTGACAATTTTGTAATTACGTGTTGTTTTCAATAAAAACACCTCTGTTTTAGCAGAGGTGTTTGATATTATTTTTGAATGTTTTTTTTCAATTAACGAGTTAACCAACCTCTTTTATTTGCTGTTGCAATAGCATAAGGTGTTATCCAAAACAATCCAAATGTGTAAAGAATACTATATGAATATGCCCAAAACCCTTGAGTAGATTTATGACGATTAGTGTAAAATATTAATGAAAATGTAGATAAAACTAGTATGCTAACTAAAGTAGATCCAAAAAATAGTAAAGGATGTACTAATACAAAAAATAGCATAAAAAGCATAAAAGGGAAACTCATTATAAGTTCTGCAAATTGACTTATAAATAAAAGTCTAGTTCCTGTTTTATTACCTTCTCTAAAATCTGTAAATACGTATTTTGCCATCTCCAAACTTTCTCTAACATTACTTCTTCCCCAACGAATAAACATTTTATATAGTCCTAAATATTCTTCAGGAACATTTGTATAGGCAACAGCATTACTTTGGAAAAGTACATGTTCGCCTTGTTTTAAAATCATGTTTGTCATCGCTCTATCCTCTCCAATATCTGAAGGTTGTCCCATAAATTTTTGCTCAATCCATTCTGGTAAACATTTAAATACAGCACTACGTCTGTAGGCAGCTAATGCTCCAGGAGTACATAATACCGAGTTTAAATTACTTTCGGCAGATCTAACAAATTCAAAACTCATTACAAAACTAACGTCCAGCATTTTAGGAAGCATTTCTTTTTTATTATTTAATACTCTAATGTTTCCTGCGACAGCACCACATTTTTCGTCAACAATAAATGGGCTAACTAAGTTTCTTAGGGTGTCTTCAGTAACTATAGAGTCACTATCGACTGTAACAAAAATATCTCCTGTTCCTAAATTGAAACCTCTGTATAGTGCGTGTCTTTTACCTTTGTTTTTGGGTTGTTTATAAATTTCTAATGTATCACCAAGTTGTTTTTTTGCATCTTTAATCCAATCCCAAGTATCATCAAGACTTCCATCATCAATTGCTAATAACTGTATTTTTTCTTTTGGGTAGTTACTTTTTGATAAGCTTATTAATGTTTCCCAGACTTGTTTACCTTCATTATAAGCAGGAACAATTACTGTACATGTTGGTAATTCATTATCAGATACTGAAGCAATAGATTTGTATTTATAGAAATTATAAGCAGTGTATGCAAAAAATAATACTTTATAAAAAAATAAAAAGGAAGCAATTGTAATAAAAGTTAATCCAATGGCTGATTGTGCTTGCATTGCATTAAATACTTCAAAGTCATTATGAAATACAGAAAAGAAGTATAAACCCAACATGATTAATAGAAAAGTACTTAAAAGAACCATTTTGTTTTGAGACGTTGATACGTTTTCAGAACCATTAAATTTTTGAAAATATTGTGTTAGTTTTTCTTTAAATGTTTTTTTTGAATTTGTATTAGCGTAATTTGTATTCATATAAATATTTAATATTTAGTTGATGTTTACAAGTGTTACGTCACATTAGTAACGTTTGGATGTTTGTTGAGGTCTATTTAAGAAAACTTTATAATTAGCTGTTTAATTTTATTGTATTAGCGATTATTGATACAAATTTTTAGCATAAAAAAAGCTCAACAGTATGTTGAGCTTTTAAATTTATTTTGAGTTTAAAAAGAATTAGTCTTCTTTTTTTGTGTCTCTAGGTTTGCGATCATCACGTCTGTTATCACGTCCACGATTATCTCTCCCTCTATTATCACGTCCACCAGAACGTTTATCATCTCTTGGTGGTCTTTCTACAAAACCTTCTGGTTTTGGTAAAATAGCTTTTCTAGATACTTTTTCTTTACGTGTACGTTTGTCTACGCCAAAGTATTTTACATCAAAAACGTCTCCCATGTTTACAACATCAGATACATTTTCTGTACGTTCCCAAGCTAATTCAGATACGTGTAATAAAACCTCATTTCCAGGAGCTTCAACATACTCAACCACAGCTCCAAAATCTAACATTTTGATAACCTTAACTTCGTATACGCTTCCTACTTCAGGTTTAAATAATAATGAGTCTATTTTTGCTAAAACAGCATCAATACCTTTATTACCAACTCCTAATATTTCAACAATACCTTCTTCTGTAACTGGATCCTCGTTAATAACGATTGTAGTTTCAGTTTCTTTTTGCATTTCTTGAATCACTTTTCCTCCAGGTCCAATTAAAGCACCAATAAACTCGTTAGGTATACGTCTTGTAACCATTTTTGGAGCATGCCCTTTAACATCACTTGCAGGTGTGTCAATAGTATCTGTTATTTTTCCTAAAATATGTAAACGACCATCACGAGCTTGTTTTAGTGCATTCACTAAAATTTCGTATGATAATCCTTTAACTTTTATATCCATTTGACAAGCAGTAATTCCGTCTGCTGTACCTGTAACTTTAAAGTCCATATCACCTAAGTGATCTTCATCACCTAAAATATCAGATAATACTGCGTATTTACCAGATTCTACATCTGTAATTAAACCCATTGCAATACCAGAAACTGGTTTTTTAAGTTTAACACCAGCGTCCATAAGTGCCATAGTTCCTGCACAAACAGTTGCCATAGATGATGATCCGTTAGATTCTAAAATTTCTGATACAACACGTACTGTATAAGGACAGTCTGCTGGTACCATATTTTTTAATGCACGTTGTGCTAAATTACCATGGCCAACTTCACGTCTAGAAGTCCCTCTTAAAGGTCTTGCTTCTCCTGTTGAAAAAGGAGGGAAGTTGTAGTGTAAGTAAAAACGCTCTTCACCTTCATAAGAAGCCATGTCTATTTGGTTAGCTTCTCTAGAGGTTCCTAAAGTTACTGTTGCTAATGCTTGAGTTTCTCCACGAGTAAATACCGAAGACCCATGTGTTGATGGTAAGTAGTCTACTTCACACCAGATTGGTCTAATTTCGTCAGTTTTACGTCCATCTAAACGTAAACCTTCGTCTAATGTTAAGTTACGTATTGCAGTTTTTTCTGCTTTAGCGTAATATTTTGATACTAAATCTCCATAATCTGCTAATTCTTCTTCACTAAAAGTTGCTTTTATTTCTTCTTTAATTTCAGAAAAGGCATTGCTTCTTTCTTTTTTAGAAGATCCAGCTTTAGCTACAGCATATACTTTATCATATGCTAAGTCATAAATCTTTTTAGCTAATTCATCATCAGAACGTTCAGCATCATATTCACGTGTTTCTTTTTTACCAAAAGCTTCAGCTAATCTTACTTGAGCAGCACATTGTACTTTAATAGCTTCATGAGCAAATTTAATTGCTTCAGCCATTTCTTCTTCAGATATTTCTAGCATTTCACCTTCAACCATCATTACTGAGTCTGCAGAAGCACCAATCATCATATCAAGATCAGATTCTTCTAATTGCGCACGTGTTGGGTTGATGATAAACTCACCATTAATACGACCAACTCTAGCTTCAGAGATTGGAGTTTCAAATGGTACGTCAGATAATTGAATTGCAGCAGATGCAGCTAATCCAGCCATAGCGTCAGGCATCACATTTTCGTCATGAGACATTAACTGAATCATTACTTGTGTTTCTGCATGGTAATCTTTTGGGAATAATGGACGTAAAACACGGTCTACAAGACGCATTGTTAATACTTCTCCATCACTTGGTCTTGCTTCTCTTTTGAAGAAACCTCCAGGATAACGTCCTGCTGCAGCAAATTTTTCGCGATAATCTACCGTTAGTGGTAAAAAGTCTACGTCGCTTTGCTTGTAGTTAGAAACTAATGTACATAATAACATACAGTTTCCTGATTGTACAACAACAGATCCATGTGCCTGTTTTGCTAATTTTCCGGTTTCGATAGAGATTTCTCTTCCGTCACCAAGGTCTATGACCTCTTTAAAAACTTTTGGAATCATAAATTTTTTTAATTCTAATTAAACAATGGTCGTTGTGTTGTGTGTGGTAGTAGTAGTTGTGATGACCAATGAAAAACTGTAATTAGCTTCTTCTATATTGGAGTTTAGACTCTTCCAAATCGAGTTATGATATAACAAAAAACCACGCTGAAAAGCGTGGTCTTTTTATTTAGATTATTTTCTTAATCCTAATTCTTTAACAATTGCACGATATCTTAAGATATCCTTTTTAGTTAAGTAGTCTAATAATGAACGACGTTTACCTACTAATTTTACAAGTGAACGCTCAGTGTTATAATCCTTACGGTTTTTCTTTAAGTGTTCTGTTAAGTGGTTAATTCTGTAAGTGAATAAAGCAATTTGCCCTTCAGCAGTACCTGTGTCTTGAGCGTTTTTACCATGTTTAGCAAAAATCTCTTCCTTTTCTTTTTGATCTAAATACATTCTAATATTATTGTAAATGATTGTTATGTACACGAAAGCCTTTCTTTCGAGCTGCAAATATAGTTATTTTTATTAAATGGCAAACATTTGATTTAATTTATAAATAGGGTGTAATTATAATTTAAATGTATTGTTAAACATAATTTAACAAAGCAAGAATTTGTTAATGTATATAGTATTTTCTTACAGTTAGTTGTGATTTTTTTTAACTATTTTTATACTTCTTATGACGTTTTGGTTGCTTTTTAAAGTAAGAGGTCATATATTTATTGCGCTATAAATCAATTTTGTATGTTACAAAACCTGTCTCTAGAACTAGAAAAAGACAAGCTATTTGAAAATATATTTTCTTTTGCTAAAGAAGGTATTGCTATTGTTAGTCTATCAGGTGAGTGGATTAAAGTAAATAAAAGTGTTGCTGATATTTTAGGCTATACTGAAAGTGAATTGTACGAAATGACCTTTAGAGAACTCACGCACAAAGATGATTTAGAGTTAGATTTAAGTCAAATGCAAGCGTTATTGGCTGGTTCTATAGATGACTATAGTATGGAAAAGCGTTATTTTCATAACAAAGGGCATATTGTTTGGTGTAAATTAAGTGTGTCTTTAGTTAGAAGTGATGACCAAAAACCTCTTTATTTTATTTCTCAAATATCAGATATTACAGAACGAAAAAGTAATGACGAAAAGTTGGAGTTAATGCTAGCTGTTGCTGAAAAGCAAAAAAATAGACTATCTAATTTTGCAGATATTATTACACATAATTTAAAAACCCATGCTACTAATTTGACGACTTTAGTCTCTTTTTTAGAAGAAGAAGCAAATGATTTAGATGATATTGAAGACTTTGTGTTTTTAAAGGAGTCTGTGTCTAATTTAGGAGATACTGTTTCACATTTATCTAAAATAGCTAAGATTAAATCTTTAGAGTTAAACGAAATTGAAGCTTTAAACGTGAATAGTTATGCTAATCAAGCTATGTATAATGTAAAGGCATTAGCTAAACGTATTGAGGCTACTATTGTTAATAATATCAATCCAAATCATAACATAAAAGCAATACCAGCTTATTTAGATAGTATTATTTTAAATTTTTTAACTAATGCTATTAAATATGCGTCTAAAAAAAGAAAACTAAAAGTTAGTATGTCTTCAAGGTTAAAAGGAGATTGTGTTATTTTAGATATATCTGATAATGGACTTGGTATTGATTTAGATAAATATGGCGAAAAACTATTTGAAATGTACAAAACCTTTCATAGACATAAAGATGCTGTTGGTTTAGGATTATTTATTACACGTAATCATGTTGAAGCTTTAGGAGGTTGTATTGAAGTAGATAGTAAAGTAGATCAGGGAACAACGTTTTCTGTTCATTTTAAAAATGCTGAATGTTAAGATTGCTAACGTCATTTTAATATTTATGTTATAAACTTAATTAAATGAAATTCCATATATATACTTCTATTGTGTTACTAATATTTTTTTGTAGTTGTGCAACACATAATAACAATAAGTTGACTCAGAACTTTACAGCAAAACAAACTAGTTTAATACTTAATGCAGACGCTAGTAAACCAATGCGTGTTTTTAAAATTAATGCTAAACAAGATTCCGTATTATTGAGAAAAAAAAGCACTTATGTTAAACCTGATGTAAATGATACCGTTTTAAAACAGTTTACACAACGTTTATATGCTACTGTTAGAGACAGTATGTCAATGGGTGTTGGTATAGCTGCACCACAAGTAGGTATTTTGAAAAATATTATTTGGGTACAACGTTTTGATAAAGACGATACACCTTTTGAGGTGTATTTAAATCCAAAAATAATTAATTATTCCGAAGAAAAGCAAACTAGGAGAGAGGGTTGCTTATCTATACCTAATCGTGCTGAAACCTTAAACTCAAGATCTAAAGTTATTACAATTGAATATGATACTATGGATAATCAGCATGTAACGGAAGATATTTCAGATTTTACTTCTGTTATTTTTCAGCATGAAATAGATCACTTAAACGGTATTTTATTTTTAGACCATTTAGATAAAGAGATTAGAGATGCTAAATAATAAAAAAGCCTTACTTTTTAAAGTAAGGCTTTTTTGATTTATGCTCTTAATGGCTGATTGGTAATCAAATCTATATATTGATTTACCTTGTTTTTTAGTTCTTTACGATGAGTAATAAAATCTAGAAAACCATGTTCTAATAAAAACTCAGACGTTTGAAAGCCTTCTGGTAATTCTTGTCCAGTAGTATCACGTACAACACGTGGTCCTGCAAAACCAATTAATGCGCCTGGTTCTGAAATGTTAATATCACCTAGCATTGCAAATGATGCTGTCGTACCACCTGTAGTTGGGTCTGTTGCTAATGATATGTAAGGTATACCTGCGTCTGCTAGTTGTCCTAATCTTGCTGATGTTTTTGCTAATTGCATTAATGATAATGCTGCTTCCATCATACGAGCTCCTCCAGATTTAGAGATGACCATTAATGGTAATTTATGTTCTAATGAATATTCTGCAGCACGTGCTATTTTTTCTCCAACAACACTTCCCATAGATCCTCCAATAAAAGCAAAATCCATACAAGCAATAACTAAATCTTTTCCTTTAGATTTACCTACTGCACAGCGTACAGCGTCTTTTAGGTTTGTTTTATTTTCTGCAGCTTTTAAACGGTCTGGATATTTTTTTGTATCCTCAAACTTTAATGGATCTTTTGAGGTTAGGTTTGCGTCTAGCTCTTTAAATTTATTATCGTCAAATAATATTTCAAAATATTCTTTACTTCCTATTCTTACGTGGTAACCGTCTTCTGGACTTACGTAAAAGTTTTTTTCTAGTTCTTTTGAGTCTACTATTTTTCCGGTTGGAGATTTATACCACAGTCCTTTTGGGATGTCTTTTTTCTCTTCGGTAGCGGTTTGTATTCCTTTTTCTTTTCTTTTAAACCAAGCCATATTGATTTACTATTTTGGGATTAAGATTTTTAGATGTTTTCTAATAATCTATATTTTTTGTTAGTTTAGTTTGCTTTTGCAAGTGTACAAAATTACATTTTTTATTACTGAAACTCAAAAATTGTAGTGGCTATCTGTTATTTGTTGCTTTTGAGGTATAAAAAAATTCCGTTTAAGTCCTATACATACTAGGTTTAAACGAAATTTTATTTTATATAATGTTCTTGGCTTGCGTTAGGGATTGTAGTGGCATCCTTTTTTGTTTTTTTTCAAAAAAGATATAACGAAAAGCCCGACCCTTGGGTAACGCCAAAATTGTTTTATAGTGTGTCTACGTTGTTTAGGTCTTCAAATGCTTTTTTAAGACGCTCTACAAATGTTTGTTCTCCTTTACGTAACCAAACACGTGGATCGTAGTATTTTTTGTTTGGAGATTCTGGTCCATCTGGACTACCAATTTGTGATTGTAGGTAGTCTGTTTTTTCTGCCATGTAATCTCTAACTCCTGACATGAATGCGTATTGCATGTCTGTATCTATGTTCATTTTTATAACTCCGTAACCTATTGCTTCTCTAATTTCTTCTAAGGTTGATCCTGATCCACCGTGAAATACAAAGTCAATATGGTTGTGTGGTAAGTTGTGTTTTTGTGATAAAAACTCTTGAGAGTTTTTTAATATTTTTGGTGTTAATTTTACGTTTCCTGGTTTGTAAACACCGTGTACGTTACCAAATGCAGCTGCTATTGTAAATTGGTCGCTTACTTTGCTAAGCTCTTCATAGGCATAGGCTACTTCTTCTGGTTGTGTGTATAATTTAGACTCGTCTACATCACTATTGTCTACTCCGTCTTCTTCTCCTCCTGTAATACCAAGTTCGATCTCTAAGGTCATACCCATTTTGCTCATTCTGGCTAGGTATTGTTTACAGATTTCTATGTTTTCTTCAAGTGGCTCTTCACTTAAATCAATCATGTGTGAGCTATATAATGATTTTCCTGTTTCTTTAAAGTGTTGTTCACTTGCGTCTAGTAAACCGTCAATCCAAGGTAATAATTTTTTAGCACAGTGGTCTGTGTGTAAAATTACTGGTACACCATAGGCTTCTGCCATTAAGTGTACGTGTTTTGCTCCTGCTATAGATCCTGCTATTGCTGCTTTTTGATCTTCGTTACTTAGTCCTTTTCCTGCGTTAAATTGTGCTCCACCATTTGAAAACTGAATGATTACTGGTGCATTTAATGCTGCTGCTGTCTCTAAAACACCATTTATAGTGTCTGATCCAATAACATTAACTGCTGGTAATGCAAATCCTTTTTCTTTTGCAAGTTTAAAAATTTCTTGTACTTCTTTTCCGGTTGCAACTCCTGGTTTTATATTATGAGCCATTTTGTATGTATTTAGTTGTATTTGTATATACCTCAAAAGTAGTAAAAAAATGCTATGTTTTATTGCCTTTTTAACAATAAAAGCACGCAAACGTTATAGCAAATTAGGTGTTTTATTTAGAAAGGATAGTTGATACCTATGTTGTATACTGCATTAGCAAAGTTGTAGTCTTTAAACCATCTGTTGCCTAAAGTATAGGACGGATCATAGGTTTTAAAACCTATATCACCACGTAATACAAAAAAGTTAAAATCATAACGTAATCCAAAACCAGAACCTACTGCTATGTCCTTTAGGCTATCGATGCCAGAAAAAGTAGCTTCGTCTTGTTCTATGTCATCAAAAACATTCCAGATATTTCCTGCATCAATAAAAAAGGCTCCGTTTAAAGCGCCAAATAAATTAAAACGTTGTTCTGCACTTAAGGCTATTTTTAAGTTAGCTTCATTAAACTCGTTACTAGTTTGTAAGCTTCCAGGTCCAAGGTTATAGGCAGACCATGCTCTGTTATCATTGGCTCCACCTGCAAAGAAACTTTTAGAAAATGGTATGTTTGTTGAGTTGCCATAAGGTACTGCAATACCAAAAAATGTTCTGATAGCTAATACGTTTTTGTAACCTAGCTTCCAGTGTTTAATATAGTCAAGCTCTGTTTTTGCGTATTGAGAAAAAGCAACATTAAACATTTCATATTTTCCATCTTCATTTTTTTCTAATCCTAACGCTCTAGATGTTAGAGCAAATAAGTTTCCTGCTAACTCGAATCTTGCTCTGAAAATTGAAAAATCCTCGTCAGCTAAGTTGTCGCGTCTGTCTTTTACGTAGCTAAAATTAGTTGCGAAAATAAGGTTGTCTTCGGTTAGTCTTTGTTTACGTTCGTTAATTGCGTTTGCTGTGTCTAAATCGTCTGTAGATAATATAGAATTGTAACTTCCGTTTGCGACTTGACTTAAAAAAGTATTTGCTCCTGTTGGGATACTCAAATCTTCGGTATCATCTATAAATCCGCTTGTTTGGGCAATTGAGTTTAAGGATTCATAAGAGGTATTGTATACATTAAAGTAGTTTGCTGTATTTAGGTTTTTTACAAACTGAATATTAAACAAATCTAACTTATTTGTGACTGTATTGTTTGGATACCATTTGTAATTGAAAGATCCAGTAAAACTCTGTTTATCCAACCCAATATTAGTCTGACTAGTAGCAGCTACTGTTAAGCTGGTAGACGGAAACATGAATTTAGGTATTATTTTTTCGGTATTAAAAGGAGAGAATAGTCTTGGGATTGTTAGTTTTAGATTAGCACCAAGCTCGTTAATATCAAAAAATTGATCGTTATCATTATTACTATCTTTTGACGCTCCAATAGAAGTGAATCCAGAAATTTCTAGAGTTTCAGCTGCATTAAATACATTTCTTATTAATAAACTAGGGTTTATTGAAAATCCGATAGTTTGGATGTTACTTTGCATGGCTTCGGTACTAAACTCTAATTCAAATTTCTGTAAAGGTGTTAGATAGATATTTGCAGTAAGTGTTGTATCTGGATTTTCAATATAATCAATATTAGGGTATTTAAAGGTGCGTAAATCACTAATTTTTCTTGATGTCAGTGGTCTGTTTTTGTCTTTAAAAATAGTATTTGGTGTAATAAACACAGCATTAGTTAAAGCTCTAGGTTTGTATTTAAGTTTACCAATACTGTAAATGTTATAACCATCGTAGCTAGTCGTGTCACTTGTTGGTACGTTTCGGTCTTTGTATGAGCTATTAGTAAAAATGTTTACATCTTTAACTTTAAAAATTTTAAACTTTTCTCTTCTAGAAATTTCATCTTCTCTGACAAGTTTGTCTTCAATTACTGTGGTTATATTTAGTTTATGGTTACCCAAAATACTATCACCAACAAAACTTACATAATCTTGGCTAAAGTGGTAAACACCATTGTTTCTCATTAAATCAACAATTCTGTCTTCCTCTCCATAAACATTTGAAATACGGTATTGCTTACCTTGTTTAAGTAAACTTTTTTCTTTGTGTTGGTTGTATATTTTTTCTACTTCAGGAGATCCAATAGTAACGTCAAGTGTGTCTAGCATGTATGGTTTACCTGTTGATATTAAGTAGTCTATGGTTGCTTTTTTGTCATCACCTCTTGTTATCTTATAATCGGCTTTAGCATTAAACCATCCATTTACTTTGTAGTAGTTTTCTATTTTAGTTATAGATTTATTAGTTAAAGCTGTATCAACAATTACAGGAGCTTCACCTGTGCGTTTGATCCATTTATTAAAGTTGGCTTTAGATTCTAACCTTTTTTCTAATTGTTTTCTAGATAAAAATTTGGATTTACGCTCCATCTTATCTGGTTGACTATAATATTCGGCATTTAAAATAGAATCTATATTTGGACGTGCAGTGTTGTAAAAATATAGTCTTAAAGGTATGTTGGTGTATGGTATTGGTAATCTTGTATTTGGCTTTTGATACAATAAATTTGAAATGGTATCATTAGTTACTTTTTGATTGTTAATAGTTAATGTGTTTTTTGTAAGAAGGTGCTGGTCTTTGGCTACACGTTTAACCGTATCACATGCATTTAACAAGCAAGTTAATACTACTAAAAGGACAACTTTAAACTGATAATTTTTCAAGAGATATGTAACTGTTTCGGGTGTTTAATGCAAATTTTATGCCTGAAATTGACTTTGTATTCAAAAATACACTATTTAATTAATAAAGTAATTTTAAATAAATAGAAACACACAAATGCTAACTGCAAATTTTTCATTTTCTTTATAAAAATTTTAAATATTGTGATTTCTAAAAATCAAATCAAAAGTATAACGCGCTTAAAGCAGAAAAAATATAGACAACAGGAAGGTTTATTTATTGCTGAAGGCGTTAAAGTCATACGTGAGTTTTTAGACTCGTCGTTTAGTTTGGTGGATTTATTTACTACCGAAACTTTTAATGTTGATAACGAAACTTTAATCACTGCAGTAGAACTTAAAAAAATAAGTTGTTTAACGACTCCAAATACTGCTTTGGCTATTTTTAAAATCCCTATTTCAAAAGCAGAAATTGGTAACGAATTGATTGTTGCTTTGGATGCTGTGAGAGATCCAGGAAATTTAGGGACAATTATAAGGCTGTGTGATTGGTTTGGTGTTAAAAACCTTGTTTGTAGTTCAGAGACTGTAGATTGTTACAACCCTAAAGTTGTTCAAGCCACCATGGGATCTTTAAAACGCGTCAATATTACATATACAGATTTAGACTTGTTTTTAAAAGAGACCACTTTACCTGTGTTTGGTGCTTTTATGGATGGTCAAAATGTTTATCAATCAAACTTGCCTAAAGCAGGAGTTTTAATATTAGGAAACGAAGCAAACGGAATATCAAAAACTATTGAAGCTTCTGTAACAGATAAAATTAGTATTCCACGATTTGGGGACTTACAAGCTACAGAAAGTTTAAACGTTGCTACTGCAGGTGCTATTTTATTAAGTGAATTTAGAAGAGGGTAAATTTACTGTACAGTAAAATTTATAAAAAAACCTCTTGTTTGCATTTGTGTGATGTTACCTGTCCATGGGCTGTTTGGGTCTTGATCTCTTATTAATTCGTCTTTCATTGCAAAAACACCTCTAAGCGAAGGTGTAAATTTAAAACGGTCCAAATAAAAATCAATACCAATACCAAGTTCAAAAAACTGCATGTTTTTAACCATTCTAAAAGCACCAGAATAATTGTCGTCAGGATTTTTCTCGTTACTAGATAAGTTAATAGCTGTAGAGACTCCTGTTAAAATAAAAGGCTTGATGTTGTTAACACGTTTAGTAGAAATCTTTAATAGCAAAGGAAAATAGACATAGGTAGATTTAACTTCACGTAATAAATCAGAATCTGAAACGTCGTCTTCAAAACCATCAAAATAATTTTCTTGGTAATTTAAATTACGTTGAGAGATTACTAAACCTGGTTCAAATCTAAGGTCAAAATAATCGTTAAGACGTATATTACCAAGTAATCCAACATTAAACCCAACGGTACGTTCTGTTTGAATATCTCCAAGGTTTTGGTTATAATCAAATTTAAAATCTAAATTATTAAATCCAAGGTAATAACCCCAACTTAGTTTTGCTTTATCAACAGTTTCAAGGTTTTTAATTTTTTCTTTAGAAAATAATTGGGCTTGAGACACATTTGCAATTAAAAGTGCAATTGCAAAAAGGTAAATATGTTTTGTAGTCATTATTGTTTTGATGCTTTGTAAATTGTAGCTACACCAAATGTTTGAGGCATATCTGTAACATTAATAAACCCAATTTTTCTTAAAATATTGTTTAAAGCTTCTCCATAAGGAAATGCATTAGCACTTTCGCTTAAATATTTATAAGCAGTTTTGTCTTTAGAAAACAGTTTTCCAACGGTTGGTAAAATGACTTTAGAATGAAATTGATAGCCTTGTTTAAAAGGAAACTTAGTTGGTACAGAAGTTTCTAAAATAACAAATATCCCACCAGGTTTTAAAACTCGTAAAATATCTTTTAAACCATTTTCCAAAGTTTCAAAATTTCTAACACCAAATGCTACAGTAATAGCATCAAAAGTATTGTCATCAAACGGAAGGTTTTCAGAATCACCAATAACCATTTCAATTTTTTGATCTAGTTTTTTGGTTTTTATTTTCTGCTTTCCAACTTCCAGCATTCCACTACTAATATCAAGACCAATAATTTTTTCAGCACTAGTTTCGGCTAAATTAATTGCTAAATCACCAGTTCCAGTTGCAATGTCTAATACATTTTTAGGATTAGTAGCCTTAACTAAAGCAACTACCTTTTTTCTCCATTTAATATCAATACCAAAAGAGATTACTCGGTTTAAGCCATCATATTCACCAGAAATGGTGTCAAACATTTTAGTAACCTGTTCTTTTTTGCCTAAGTCGCTATTTTTGTAGGGATTTACTTTTGTCAAAATCAATTTTTTTACAAAGATAATGCATTCAGAATAGTCTATAAAACTTCAAAAGAATAAATAATTGACACTTAAATATTTAAATTAAGTACCTTTGTATTCCCTATATTTATAAATAATATGAAAATAATTATTGCTGGAGCTGGTGAAGTTGGATTTCATTTAGCAAAATTATTGTCTTACGAGTCTCAAGAAATTACACTTATTGATACACATAGAGACAGTCTATCCTACGCAGATAACCATTTAGATATCAAAGTAATAAAAGGTGATGCAACATCTATAGCTATTCTAAAGGAAGCAAAAATAGATCGTGCAGACTTGTTAATTGGTGTTACAGCATCAGAGACTACAAATATTACGGTTTGCGTTTTAGCCAAACAACTAGGAGCTAAACGTACAATAGCTAGAATATCAAATACTGAGTTTATTAAGCACAAAGATGAAGTTGGTTTTACCAGATTTGGTATTGATGAACTAATTTCACCTGAAAGTTTAGCAGCTTCAGAGATTGAATTACTTTTAAATCAATCTGCTTTTAAAGATAGTTACGAGTTTGAAGGAGGTGCATTAACTATGGTTAGTTTAAACCTAACTAGAACTGCTGGTTTTGTTGGTAAAACCGTAAAAGAGGCAGCTCAATTATTTTCAGAAATTCATTTTGTGCCAATTGCTATTCAGCGTTTTGGGACACAGTATACAATTATACCAAGAGGAGATACACAATTTAGAGAAGGTGATAATGTTGTATTTATTACCTGTGCAAGTGGAGGAGATGAGTTGTGTAAAATGACCGGAAAAACTAATACTCCTGTTAAGGATGTGATGATTTTAGGAGGTAGTAAAATTGGTTATAAAACTGCACGAGACTTATCTGCAAACGGTTTTAATGTTAAGTTAATAGAAAATAATAAAGATGCCGCTTTTGATTTAGCAGACGATTTGCCAAAGGTGCTTGTCATTAATGGTGATGGACGTAATGTCGAGTTGTTAGACGAAGAGAATATAGGCGAAATGGATGCGTTTATTTCGGTTACTGGTAATTCTGAAACCAATATAATGTCGTGTTTGGTAGCTAAATCGAAAGGCGTTAAAAAAACAATCGCTTTAGTTGAAAACATGGATTATTTTGAGTTATCACAATCCATAGGTATTGATACTTTGATTAATAAAAAGCTATTAGCAGCAAACAATATATTTAGATACATTCGTAAAGGTGAAGTCGTAGCAATGACTAAACTTAATAACATGAATGCAGAGCTTCTAGAGTTTAGGGTTAAAGCGACTTCTAAGATTTGCAATAAGTTAATAAAGGATGTTAAATTTCCGCGTTCCGCAATTGTTGGAGGTGTAATTAGAGGAGAAAAAGGTATTATTGCTTTAGGTGATTTTAGGATTGAAGAAGGAGACTACATTGTAGTTTGTTGCTTGCCAAGATCTATTAAAGAAGTTGAAAAACTATTTTTATAATGGGAAAAGGACTACGCCTTAACTACAAAATAATTTTTTATTTTTTTGGACTATTATTGGTTTTTAATGGAGGTTTTATTCTGTTATCAGCCTTAGTAAGTTTTTTTTATAAAGATGGTGTTACTTTGCAATTACTGTCTTCAGGTACTGGGATTTTAATTTTGGGACTTATAGGTATGTATCACCATCGCAATCATAACAAAGAGATGAATAAGCGAGAAGGATACATTGTCGTGTCTTTTGGTTGGATTGTAATGTCTATTTCTGGTGCAATACCTTATTTAGCATCAGGAGCAATACCTAATTTTACTAACGCTTTTTTTGAAACCATGTCAGGTTTTACTACCACAGGAGCTTCAATTTTAAATGATATTGAAATTGTGCCAAAAGGTGTTTTATTCTGGCGAAGCTTAACACATTGGATTGGAGGTATGGGTATTATTGTATTAGCAGTTGCTATCCTACCTTTATTAGGGATTGGTGGTATGCAATTATTTGCTGCTGAAGCACCAGGACCAAGTGCAGATAAATTGCATCCTCGTATTACAGATACAGCAAAACGATTATGGTTAATTTACTTTGGTTATACAGCTGCTGAAACTATTTTGCTTAAAGTAGCAGGAATGAGCTTTTTTGACGCAGTAAACCACTCGATGTGTACGTTGTCCACTGGAGGTTTTTCTACTAAAAATGCTAGTGTTGCCTACTGGAATAACAAGCCAATTATACAGTATATCATTATCTTTTTTATGTTTTTAGCAGGCTCTAACTTTGTATTAAGTTACTTTGCTTTTAAAGGTAAAGTACAAAAAGTAATTCAAGATGAAGAGTTTAAATTATACTTTAAGTTTGTCGCTATTTTTACTGTAATAGCTGCATTGATAATTTATTTTAGAGCAGATTTAACCTTGTCTACAATTGACCATCCAATGGTTTGGGGAGCAGGTGAAAGTGCTTTTAGACATTCCTTGTTTCAAGTGTTATCTGTAATTACAACTACAGGATTTGTTACAGCAGACTATACTTTATGGACTCCATTTTTAGTAGTATTCTTCTTCGGGTTGATGTTTTTAGGAGGTTCAGCTGGTAGTACAGCAGGAGGTGTAAAAGTGGTCCGTCATTTAGTTTTGATTAAAAACGGTTTCTTAGAATTTAAGCGTACCCTTCACCCAAATGCAATTGTACCTGTTAGATATAATAAAAAAGCTATTTCTAAAGAGATTGTATTTAATATTTTAGGGTTTTTCATATTGTATATGATTGCTTTTATTATTGGTGCATTAGGCTTTTCTATGATGGGAATTAATTATGAGTCTTCTGTTGGTATCGCTGCCTCAAGTTTAGGAAATGTTGGTCCTGCTTTAGGTCAGTTTGGTCCAGTAAATAACTATGCGTCACTTCCTGCTATTGGTAAATGGTGGTCTGCATTTTTGATGTTAATTGGTCGTTTAGAGTTGTTTACAGTCTTGATTTTATTAACACCTTTTTTCTGGAGAAATAGATGATTAAATCTATATTAAATTTTGAAATTACCTTTTTAAGGTGAAATGACCAGATTTTTGAATCATTCTGTCGTTTTGATCTATTAATTGTGCTTTAAACCAATAGTCAGAATTTGGTAGTAGGACATTATTATATTCTCCTCTCCAGCCTTGATGAATTGTTTTTAAAGTAAAAACATAAAGTATTTTTCCAAACCTATCATAAATTGTCACTTCGGCTTTTTTATATAAATTATCGTTAATACCATAAACTATCCACATGTCATTGTTGCCATCATTATTTGGTGTAAAGAACTTTGGATAATGAATAAAAGATATTTCTGTTTGTATGGATTGTTCACAATTATTTATATCTCTTACAAAAATTTCAATGACACCTGGAGTTACATCATAAAATGTAAAAGCAGTAGATTGGCCAAAGAAATCTTGATTGTTTAAAGAAAATTCATATTGGCTATTTCCATTAATTGAAATCTCGAGGTTTGTACCTTCAATATCTATAGATTCAAACACAGGTATTATAGGTGCTAAAACTTCAAACGTTTTACTTCTAGTACATAGCAAGTCATTTTCTAATTTTGTAACTACTATTTCATAAACTCCAGGATTTATCAATTCAAAAAGGCGTTGATTTGATAATAATACCCCGTTTGTGCTATCGTACCAACTCCAAGTATCGTTATCACCTCCTCCGTCTAATATAGGGTTAGGTTCTAATTCACATAGCTGGTAATTATCATCAATATCTAGGTCTAAAGCTTGATTTACAATTAAATCCATTGTAGCAATTGTTCCGCAATCGCCATTTTCTTTTCTAACAACAATCCATAATGTAGTAGTGTCCGTGTCATATTGAAAATATAAAGGATTTGTATTAGATAATGCATCTTCCTCAGTTCTATAAAATCTTATGTACTCATCATCTTCAATATTAAAAAATAGATTTAATTCTTCTAATTTATTTGCTAAATTAAACCTACCAATTTGATCTTCAAAAATTTCATTGGAATTATCACACACAATGTATGGGTCAAGGATAACTACATTTTGGCTCAGTACTTCGATAAAGAAAGAGTCTGTATTGATACACCCAAGTTCTGTAGTAATGTTAACAAAAATCTGTTGAGGATTTGATGAATTTGTAAAATAATCTGGATTATCAATGATGTTGGTTTGATTTATTGCGTCTTGTTGTGTGTAATAAAATTGAAATTGATAATCATCCCTAATGTCATTTTGTAGGCCATTATATACCTCAAATAAATTAAATGATGAAATTCCGTCATTGTTAATGTCGCATTGTGATAAGTAGTAATCATCTGTAAGTTCAGCTATTGGATAAGCTTTAATTTTTTTGAAAAGCTCTATTTGATTATTTCCAATTGTAATAAGTGCTCGTACAATATACGTCCCAGATTCTACGTATTGATGAGAAATGTTTAAGCCGTTAGCAGTGTTACCATCTCCGAACTCCCAGTAAGCGTCAGTGATTGTGTCGTAAGCATCTAAAGAAAAATTTATTGAATCATAGAAACAATCGTTTTTAGCAATTATTCTATTTTTAAAGTAAGAAGTAACAAAATTAGGTAGTCCTTTTGCACTTGCTGAATTTGTTAATTCAATACTAGAGGGATTAAAGTTAACGATTTCATCTTCTGGATTATTTATTACACCAATACTGTTTACATTATAAGGTATGTCAGAAAGGTAATTAGCCATGTAAATTTTAGAGTCACTAGCCAATTGTAATGCACCAAATTCAATATCTTCCGAAGTTGCTATTAAAATTTTTTCATTGATGTAAGGTGTAGGGGAATTAATGATGTATTTATGAAGATAAGCAACGTATGTGTTTCCTGTAATGTAAAGAAATTCTGAATCTGCAGAAAATTCAAGACCTTCAATAGGAATTGGATTAAAAAGATATCCAGCATTAAAGCTTTGTTGAAATGTTACGGAGTTAGAAGAATGATGAAAATCGTATATATATACATTGGAGTTGGAACTACTATCACCGATTGCAATTAATTGTCCATTAGGAGAAAATTTTATAGTACCTAAAGTGCTGTAAAAAGTTTCTTCTAGTAAAATGGTGTTTTCTAAAGTGATATTATTATTGGGAGCATTTACTATAGTCCCGACATTAATTACAAATAAAGCATTAAATGTTGTTTCTGAAGGGCTTCCTATTTTGCCTAAGCCCACAGCCTTATAAGTATTGTCTTGAGGAGAGTAAACAGCTGTGATGCGTTGTGTAGAACTAGTTGTTAATCTTCTGTTTTTAGTAAATATATGGCCAAGAGGGTGTTGTGCATTAAATACAACTTTAGAATAAAAAATACCAGAATAGGCCTCATCTAATCTGGTAGTTAAAATGTAATAGTTATTAATGTCACTTGGGTCAGGAATGATAATAGTTGATTGATTATTCTCAACCTCAGCGTTTAAATCGTTACCATTAGTCATTACTTCATGATTTTTATTCCAAACAGTCTGTCCGTTTGTGTAAAACAGTAATTGACCATCACTATTAGATATGCTGGAACATCCAGCAACTGTAGACATGTTGCCGTCGTTCAATTGCGATAGCTCTCCATTGTTAAAATTAATTCCAGCGTAATCTCCAAAATACCAATTATTAGTTTCATTTTGAGCTATGCAGGCAAAATTTATAATTATGGTAAATGTTAATATAAGTGAGTTTTTTCTTGTTAATAGCGACATCTTGTTCATTTTCAGGTCAATATAGTAATTATAATTTAATTTTTTATATGTAACTTTTACAATAAAGCTGCTACTTATAGGTAAAGCAGCTTTTTTTATGAGGTAATTTTTCGATTTTAGAATTGAATACTAAAATCTGAAGGTTATAAAGTTTAATGTCTGAAGTTTTTCAGAATAAAAAATATTTTAATCATGGGAGGAGAAGGATCAATGATGGCTGCAAACCAGTCACTTAAAAGCAATAGGAATATGCTAGCAAAACGTAAAGAGAAATCTTTTAGTTTTGTTACTAATTCTACTGAGAAAACAGAGTACAATTTACCTGAAATTTCTGAAGCTTCAATATTATTATTACGACATAAGCTTCAAAAGGAACATAAGCAAAGACGTATAAAACAAATTATATTATTAGCAATAGTCGTTTTTGTTATGTTTGGTACATTAATATATTTTGCATAAAAAAAAGCCTTACATAAATTATGTAAGGCTTTTTTGTGTTCTAAAGTTACAGTTAGCTAACTGCTTCTTTAATTCGTTTTATAGCTTCTTTAATTTCTTTTTGTGAAGCTGCATAGCTTATTCTTATACAGTTTGGATTACCAAAAGCGTCACCAGTTACAGTAGCAACTAAAGCTTCTTCTAATAGAAATAAAGAGAAATCTGTAGCGTTGTTAATGGTTTTTCCTTTTAAAGTCTTTCCAAAAAAATGAGATACATCAGGAAAAACATAAAATGCACCTTCTGGTGTGTTTGTATTAAAACCTTCAATGTCGCTTAATAAATCTAAGACTAAATCACGACGTACTTTAAATTCGTCAATCATGAACTTTACAACAGTAGGTTCAGCATTTAAAGCAGTAATAACAGCACGTTGTGCAATACAGTTTGCACCACTTGTCACCTGACCTTGCATTTTGTTACACGCACGTGCTATCCAATCTGGTGCACCAATGTAACCAATTCGCCAACCAGTCATAGCAAAAGCTTTTGATACTCCGTTTACAGTTATGGTGTTGTCAAACATACCTTCTACATTAGCCATACTTGCGTGTGGCTTTCCTGTGTAATTTATGTGTTCATAAATTTCGTCAGAAACTACATAAATGTTTGGGTGTTTTTTTAAAACTTCGGCTAAAGCCTCTAATTCTTTTTCGCTATATAAAGATCCACTTGGGTTACAAGGACTACTAAACCATAACATTTTTGTCTTTGGTGTAATAGCAGCTTCTAACTGAGCAGGTGTCATTTTAAAGTCTGTGTCAATACTCGTTTTAACTTCAACAGGGACTCCATCGTTTAGCTTTACAATATCAGAATAACTAACCCAATAAGGACATGGTAAAATAACCTCGTCTCCTTCATTAAGCATTACTGCTGCAACGTTTGCTAAACTTTGCTTAGCTCCTGTAGAAACAACAATTTGTGGTAAAGTGTATGTTAATTTATTATCACGTTTAAATTTAGTAATAATAGCTTCTTTTAATTCTTGATACCCATCAACTGGAGTGTATGAGTTGTAATCATCATTTATAGCTTGGATTGCTGCGTTTTTAATAAAATCTGGTGTATTAAAATCAGGCTCTCCTAAACTTAAACCAATAATATCTTTGCCTTCGCCTCTAAGTTCTCTGGCTTTTGCTGCCATAGCTAAAGTGGCAGAAGTGGACATGTTTAAAATACGGTTAGAAAGTGATTGGCTCATAAATGTATAGTATTTTTTTAATAAAGAAATTAATTAAGCTAAGTTAGGGTTTTGTCCTAAAACTTTAAGTTGGTTGTAGTGTTCAGAGATTGCTTTCCACATAGTTTTGTATTCGTTATATGGTAAGCTAAATTCATGAGCTGTTTCTTTTACAATTTTAGCGATGTGTTTGTAATGTACATGGCTAATATGTGCAAATAAGTGATGCTCAACTTGTCTGTTTAATCCTCCTGTGTAAAACTCTACTAACCAGTTTTTAGGCGAAAAGTTAGAAGTTGTAAATAATTGGTGAATAGCCCAAGTATTTTTCATGTTTCCGTTTTCATCAGGAATTGGCATGTCAGTATTTGGCATAACATGTGCTAATTGAAAGACAACACTTAAAATTATTCCTGCAGTGTAATGCATGATTAAAAATCCAATTAAAACTTGCCACCAAGTATATCCTAAAGATAAAGGTAAAACAACCCAAATAGCATAATACAATATTTTACCAATAATTAATTTGGTCCATTGTGTAGCTGGCTTAGGAAAATCTCCATAAGATAATTTTCTTTTTAAGTAGTTGTAGGTTTGTTTGAAATCTGTTGTAATTGCCCAATTTACCGTTAGTAAACCATAAAGTAAAAAAGCATAATATTTTTGGTATTGATGGATTTTTAACCATTTTGAATGCTTAGAAAATCTAATGATTCGTCCTGCATCAATGTCTTCATCATGACCTTCAATATTAGTATAGGTATGGTGTAAAACATTGTGTTGTACTTTCCAGTTGTAATCGTTTCCTGCTAAAATATGGATACTACTACCCATTAATCTGTTAACCCATTTTTTACTAGAAAAAGACCCATGATTTGCATCATGCATTACATTCATACCAACACCAGCCATACCTACGCCTATAATCATAACGCATATAATTAATAGCCAAGCAGGTAAATTAACTGACAATAATAGCGCTAATGGGCCTAATAATAGGGTGAACATTACTATTGCTTTGATGTATAATTTCCAGTTTCCTGTTTTTTTTATGTTGTTCTCTTTAAAGTAATTGTTAACACGTTTGTTTAGTGTTTTAAAAAATTTTGCAGAGTCTATTCGTGAGAATGTTACTGTTTGCTTTGTCATTGTAATTGTATTCTTTTTTATTGTAACGAAAAAAATCGTCAAATAATATTTGTTAACAAAGATAATTAATTAAGCAAAACAGAAGCTCCTTTTTTTATGTTAAAATGCATATTTTTGCCGAAAATTATATAAGATTATGGAGCTGATTTTAAAGTATTTTCCTGATTTAACACCATTACAGATTGAACAATTTACAAAGCTTGAAGCTTTATATCAAGATTGGAATTTGAAAATTAATGTGGTGTCAAGAAAAGATATTGACGAGTTGTATTTAAGACACGTTTTACACTCTTTGGCAATTGCTAAAGTCATGGATTTTAAAAGCGGAAGCTCTATGATGGATGTTGGTACAGGAGGAGGGTTTCCTGGTATCCCTTTGGCTATTTTATATCCTGAATGTGAGTTTCATTTGGTAGATAGTATCAATAAAAAATTGAATGTAGTACGTGAGGTAGTTACAGGTTTAGAATTGCAAAATGTAAAAGTGACTCATAGTCGTGTTGAAGAAATTAAAGAAACTTACGACTTTATTATAAGTCGTGCAGTTGCTGCAATGCCAACTTTTGTGCATTGGATAAAAGGTAAAGTGGCCAAGACACAACAAAATGACTTGAAAAATGGAATTCTTTATCTTAAAGGTGGAGATTTAACAGAAGAGTTAAAAGATTATCAAACAACTACTATTTATAATATTTCTGATTTTTATGAAGAAGACTTTTTTGAAACCAAGAAAGTTGTCCATTTACCAATAAAATGGAAAGCTAAATAATAAAAAAGANNCTTNACTATTTCATATGATTGATTTGATATTTTATAT
>NZ_BCBW01000032.1:0-68048 GCF_001315805.1 Olleya sp. ITB9 | reverse complement strand
AGAATAGATACATATATTTTTTTTATTAATATATTGATTGGATATTATAATCCAAATTCAGCTTTTACTTTATCAACGTAGTCAAGTTTTTCCCAAGTAAATAATTCGACATCAACAGTAATGTCTCCACCATTTGGTCTTGAAAAAGTTTTAGATACAGTTTCACTTTGTCTTCCCATGTGTCCATAAGCAGCAGTTTCGCTGTACATAGGATTACGTAATTTTAAACGATCTTCAATAGCAGATGGACGCATGTCAAATATCTTAGATATTTTTTCAGCAATTTCACCATCAGTCATATTAAAAGCGCAAGTTCCGTAAGTGTCAACAAAAATTCCCATTGGTTCAACAACACCAATTGCATAAGATACTTGTACTAAAACTTCATCACAAACACCAGCAGCTACTAAATTTTTAGCAATATGCCTTGTTGCATAAGCTGCACTTCTGTCAACTTTACTAGGGTCTTTTCCAGAAAATGCTCCACCACCATGTGCACCTTTTCCTCCATAAGTATCAACAATAATCTTACGACCAGTTAATCCTGTATCACCATGTGGTCCACCAATTACAAATTTTCCTGTTGGATTGATGTGATATTTAATGTCATCATTAAATAAAGCTTGTGTTGCTTCCGGTAATTTAGCAATTACTCTAGGTATTAAAATCTCAACAATGTCTTTTCTGATTTTTGATAACATAGCGTCATCTTCTGCATCAAAATCATCATGTTGTGTTGATACGACTATAGCGTCAATACGTTGTGGTGTATTGTCATCACTATATTCAATAGTAACTTGACTTTTAGAATCAGGTCTTAGGTAAGTAATGTCTTTGTTTTCGCGACGTAACTCTGCTAATTCAATTAAAATTTTATGAGATAAATCTAAAGCTAAAGGCATATAGTTTTCTGTCTCGCGTGTTGCATAACCAAACATCATACCTTGGTCACCTGCACCTTGTTCTTCTTTGCTAGCACGATCAACACCACGATTAATATCGTCTGATTGTTCATGTATAGCACTAAAAACACCACAAGAGTTACCATCAAACATGTATTCGCTTTTGGTATAACCTATTTTGTTAATTGTGTCTCTTGCAATTTTTTGTACGTCAAGGTAAGTGTTAGATTTAACTTCTCCAGCAAGTACCACTTGACCTGTTGTAACTAACGTCTCGCAAGCTACTTTACTATCTTTATCAAAAGCTAAAAAGTTGTCTATTAAAGCATCACTAATTTGATCTGCTACTTTGTCTGGGTGTCCTTCAGACACACTTTCTGATGTAAATAAATACGCCATATTTGTTTTTTAAAATGTATATATAGATTTGACGAAAGCGTCCAAGGAAGTTTACACTGCCTTTAGCATTTTTTAATGAGGTTGCAATCAGTCAAATCCGTCCTCTAATTTATTGAGATGCAAAAGTAAGAAAATAAAGTAGTTTTTAAAGACACATAAAGTTAAAAATAGTTAATAGGTGTTTTTATGTACTATTAAGCATTTAGTAAAAATCAGTTTTAAGCTTTTAAATTATACAATTCTTATTAAGAAAACGATTTAGTAGGATAATTCGTAAATTCTTGCCTAAAATATTAATAGTAAACGATTGTTGATTAACTTTATAAGCAATAACAAACTAAATAAAAGCTATGTCTTTACAACCTAAATTAACACGTTTCAATCAAAATGTACTCTCTAAATATCAGATTTACAATGGTATTTTTATGACACTTCCTTTTGATACTATTACAAAAACAGGTGTGTTACTTCCGTTGTTTCATGAAACCTGTAAAACTGGATTTGAAAATGGAGATAATCCAACTGTAATTGTAGATACTTTTTTTAAGAAATACCAAGCAAGACGATCAGACAAAAGTAAGATCGATTTATT
Source organism: Olleya sp. ITB9 (assembly GCF_001315805.1). Classification (NCBI taxonomy): domain Bacteria; kingdom Pseudomonadati; phylum Bacteroidota; class Flavobacteriia; order Flavobacteriales; family Flavobacteriaceae; genus Olleya; species Olleya sp. ITB9. Next base: position 66,155 of record NZ_BCBW01000032.1, on the reverse strand, counting down.
GTTTCGTTTTATTCAATATATAGAGCGTCAAGTTGTGTTATTTGATGCAATTGAAGATGCAGCTTTTCCTGTAGTTAATAATATGGATGGTATTGGTACACTACGAAGTTTAAAAGAAAGCGCTACTGCAGATGGTAAATTGGACAAATTACGTGAGTATTTAGAAGAATTTAAAGTGCGAATTGTGTTAACTGCGCATCCTACTCAGTTTTATCCTGGAACTGTTTTGGGTATTATAACAGATCTAACCGAAGCTGTTAAACAAAACGATTTATTACGTATTAATGATTTGTTAGCTCAATTAGGTAAAACACCATTTTTTAAACATGAAAAACCAACACCTTACGATGAAGCTGTAAGTTTAATTTGGTATCTAGAAAATGTGTTTTATGAATCTTTCGGAAAAATTTATGATTACATCCAGCAAAATATATTTGATGGACAACCTATAGATAACAATATAATTAATGTTGGCTTTTGGCCTGGAGGAGACAGAGATGGTAACCCGTTTGTTACTCCAGAAATTACAGTTAAAGTTGCTAAAAGGTTACACGAAACCATTATTAAAAACTATTATAAAGATATACGTAAGTTAAAACGAAAGTTAACTTTTCAAGGTATTGAAAGCCGAATTTCTAAAATAGAAACAGAGTTATACAAAAAAGTACTTCATGAAGAGTCTAGTTTAACTTTAGAAGCTTTTGTTTCAGAATTAAAAGATATTAGAGAGGTTGTAATTGATCAACATCAATCTTTATATGTTACTGAGATTACTAGTCTACTTAATAAATTACATTTATTTGGGTTTCATTTTTCAAGTTTAGACATTCGTCAAGATAGTCGTGCACATCATAAAGTATTTACAGATATGGTTGATGTTATGATAGCTAATGGTAGTAAGGATATCCCTAATAATTACCATGATTTATCAGAAACAGAACAAGTGAAAATCTTATCTGAAGTTAAAGGAAAAGTTGATTTGTCTTTAATTAAAGATGAAAACACATTAAAAGCTTTAAATACCATTAAAGCTATTAAAACTATTCAAGAAACTAATGGAGAACAAGCAGCCAACCGATACATAATAAGTAATAATCAAACGACATTAAATGTCATGCAGTTATTTGCAATGTTAAAACTTGTTGCTTTTCATGACGAATTAACAATAGACGTTGGACCATTATTTGAAACTATAACAGATCTAGAGAATGCACATCTTGTTATGGAAGAGTTATATACTAATCCTGCTTACGCAAAGCATTTAAAAGCCAGAGGAAATAAGCAAACTATCATGTTAGGTTTTAGTGATGGTACTAAAGATGGTGGTTACTTAATGGCAAATTGGGCTATATATAAAGCTAAAGAACGCTTAACAGCAATTTCTAGAAAATATGATGTAACCGTAATATTTTTTGATGGTCGTGGTGGACCACCAGCAAGAGGAGGAGGTAAAACGCATAATTTTTACGCTTCACTAGGTCCAACCATAGAGGATAAAGAAGTGCAGTTAACTATTCAAGGTCAGACGATTAGCTCTAATTTTGGAACATTAGATTCCTCACAATATAACTTAGAGCAATTAATAAGTTCTGGTATTTATAATAGTTTAAGTGATGCAGATTTAAGTATGATTCCAGAAAACAGAGTCGTTATGGATAACTTAGCAAAACTGAGTTACCAAACGTATGTAGACTTTAAAAATCATCCTAAATTTATTTCGTATTTAGAGCATATGAGTACGCTTAAGTACTACGCAAAGACTAATATTGGGAGTAGACCATCTAAACGTGGTAAGTCTGAAGGTTTAGTGTTTGACGATTTAAGAGCTATTCCTTTTGTAGGATCTTGGAGTCAATTAAAACAGAATGTTCCTGGTTTTTTTGGTGTTGGTACAGCTTTAAAACATTATGAAGATGCAGGCGAGTTTGAAAAAGCACAACGTTTATTTAAAACGTCTAGTTTTTTCAGAACTTTAATAGAAAATAGTATGATGTCATTATCAAAATCGTTTTTTGATTTGACTAAATATATGAGTGAAGATCCTGAGTATGGAGAGTTTTGGAACGTTATACATACAGAATATTTAACAACAAAACGATTGATTTTAAAACTTACAGGCTATACTGAACTGATGGAGGAAGAGCCATCAGGTAAAGCATCAATTAAAGTTAGAGAGTCCATTGTGCTTCCATTATTGACTATTCAACAATTTGCTTTAAAACAAATTCAAGAATTAGAAAAAGCAGAAGAAAAGGATGCAGACTTAATTGCTGTATATGAAAAACTAGTAACAAGATCGTTATTTGGAAATATAAATGCGAGTCGTAATTCGGCTTAAATTTTAGGTGAAATTATTATTTTACTAAGGGTGTATAGCAAGTTTGATGTATTCAAGCTTGCTATACTTGTTTTAAGATTATTTTTCTTTAAAAATTCAATTTAATAGAATTGTTTTCTTAAAATATAAAAATAAGTTAATTTTTTAGAATATTATTCCGTTTTGTTTGGTTGTAAAAAATAAATTTTGCAATATTTGTATTCACAAAGTTCAAACACTTACTGAAATGTTATCAAGAAAGGTGGAGAGATAGACTCGTTGAAACCTTAGCAACCCTTAGACTTACTAAGAAGGTGCTACATTCTACTTAATAGATGATTCATTAATCAACTATTGGATAGATAACTAAAATCTAATTACTCATTTGTAATTAGTAATTTCTTTTTAACATTTTTCTATTAGGTACGCTTCCAATGAAGCTTATTTGACTTTTGAATTAATTTAGTTTAACTCGAAAAAATTAGAAAAATGAGTACACAAAAATTTGCTACACAAGCATTACACGCAGGACACGACACCACACAAACAGGAGGTACAAGAGCAGTGCCTATTTACCAGACATCATCTTATGTGTTTGATAATTCAGACGATGCAGCAGGACGATTTAATTTATCTGTTCCTGGATTTATTTACACAAGATTAAATAATCCAACTAATGATGTTTTAGAGCAGCGTATTGCAGCTTTAGAAGGTGGTATTGCAGCAGTCGCAACAGCCTCTGGTACTGCAGCAATTTCAACAACTTTATTAACGTTATTAAAAGCAGGAGATCACATTGTAGCATCCAGTAGTTTGTATGGTGGTACTTATAATTTGTTAAGTGTAACTTTACCAAGGCATGGTATTACTACTACTTTTGTAGATCCTTCAGACCCTGAAAATTTTAGTAAAGCTGCTCAAGAAAACACTAGAGCTGTTTTTGTCGAGTCTTTAGGTAATCCTAAGTTAGATGTATTAGATATAGAAGCAATAGCACAACATGCAAAAGCACACAAAGTACCATTAATCGTTGATAATACAGTAGCAACACCTTATTTATTAAATCCAATTAAATATGGTGCAAATATAGTTATCCATTCGCTTACAAAGTATATTACAGGTAACGGAACATCTTTAGGAGGTATTATTGTTGATGCAGGAACTTTTGACTGGACTAACGGTAAATTTCCAGAATTTACAGAGCCTTCTGCAGGTTATCATGGTTTAGTGTATAGCGAAGCTATTGGCCCAGCAGCTTTTATTGCAAAAATAAGAATAGAAGGTCTGCGTGATTATGGTGGAGCATTAAGTCCCTTTAATGCTTTTCAAATTATTCAAGGATTAGAAACATTAGAATTACGTATTCTAAAGCATTCACAAAATGCTTTAATATTAGCCAAGTGGTTACAAGAACAACCAGAAGTGACTTGGGTAAATTATCCAGGATTACAAACTAGTAAATATAATGCTTTAGCAAAAAAGTATTTACCAAAAGGACAAAGTGGAGTGGTCACATTTGGAGTAGAAGGTGGTTTTGAATCGGCTAAAAAAATAGCTGATACAACCAAGTTATTCTCTTTGTTAGCTAATATTGGAGATACTAAATCTTTAATTATACATCCTGCAAGCACAACACACCAGCAATTAGATAATGCAGCTCAAGAAGCAACAGGTGTTACCAAAGACTTAATTAGATTATCTGTTGGAATAGAAAATATAGACGATTTAAAAGCCGATTTAAAAGCAGCTTTTACTAAAGTCAAAAAATCTGTTTTAGCCTAATTACCCTATAATTTTAGTTATTTAATACCGAAATAGTTTCACGCTTTTTATTTGCCATTTTAAAGGGTGAAACTTATTTCAAATATCTCACAATGAAAAACTTAAAATACATAAGTATTCCTGGGTTTGTAAATAATAATGGACAGACTTTTGATATTAATTTGTCTTACCAATTATTCGGCCAACCTTTACATTCGGCTCCAATTGTCTTGGTTAATCATGCGTTAACAGGTAATTCTAATGTAGTTGGAGAAAACGGTTGGTGGAACGATTTAATAGGCGAAAACAAATGTATTGATACTTCTCACTATACTATTTTGGCATTTAATATTCCAGGTAATGGGTTTGATAATAAACAAGAACATTTAATACACGATTACAAAGGATTTACTGCTCGTAATATTGCACAATTATTTGCTGAAGGCTTAAAGCAATTAGAGATAACTGAGTTGTTTTCAATTATTGGTGGTTCTGTTGGAGGAGGAATAGCTTGGGAGTTGGCTATTTTACAACCTAATTTAGCAAAGCATTTAATACCAATAGCTACAGACTGGAAAGTTACCGACTGGTTAATAGCTAATTGTCACATTCAAGAGGCTATTTTAAATAACTCCATTAAACCTCTTGAAGATGCTAGGATGCATGCTATGACATTGTATCGTACACCAGAGTCTTTAACTAAAAAATTTGATCGTGATCAAACAGAAAATTCGGTTTTTAAAGTCGAAAGTTGGCTGAATTATCATGGTCAAAATTTAGACAAGCGTTTTCATCTACCAGCTTATAAATTAATGAATCAAATCCTTAAAACTATTGATATAACTAGAGGTCGATTATCCTTTAAAGAAGTAGCTTCAGCTATTAAAGGTCACATACATATTATAACGATTAATAGTGATTTGTTTTTTAAAGCAGACGAAAACTGGGAAACCTATTTGGATCTAAAATCAGTTAAAAAAGAAGTGACTATTGGCGAAATAAAATCAATACATGGTCATGATGCCTTTCTAATTGAATTTGATCAGCTATCAAAATTATTAAATCCAATTTTTGAGGTAAAGAAGAAGTATAATACAGTATTAAAAAAAGCAATTTAATAATGAGCAGTAATAACTTCGAAACTCAAGCTATTCGTACACAAACAGAGCGTTCTCAATTTTTAGAGCATTCAACACCCTTATACTTAACATCAAGTTATGTGTTTGAAGACGCTGAAGATATGCGTGCTTCTTTTGCAGACGAGAAGAATCGTAATATTTACAGTCGGTATTCCAATCCTAATACCTCAGAGTTTATAGATAAAATCTGTAAAATGGAAAGCGCTGAAAGTGGATACGCTTTTGCTTCAGGTATGTCTGCAGTGTTTTCAACTTTAGCAGCATTATTAAATTCAGGAGACCATATTTTGTCTTGCAGAAGTGTTTTTGGGTCCACACAAACCATGTTTAAAAACATATTGCCAAAATGGAATATTTCGACTAATTATTTTAAGATAGATGAAATTGAATTAATAGAAAGTTTAATTCAACCCAATACAAAAGTTATTTATGCTGAAAGTCCAACCAATCCAGCAATAGATATTTTGGATTTGGAAGCCATAGGAAGCATTGCCAAAAAACACAACATTATATTAATTATTGATAATTGTTTTGCTACGCCTTATTTACAACAACCCATAAAATTTGGAGCAGATTTAGTCATACATTCTGCTACAAAATTAATAGATGGTCAAGGTCGTGTACTAGGTGGTATTACAGTCGGTAATGCAGATTTAATAAAAAAAATCTATTTATTTTCTCGTAATACAGGACCTTCTTTGTCGCCTTTTAACGCTTGGGTATTGTCAAAAAGTTTAGAAACCCTTGCAGTAAGATTAGATAAACATTGTGATAACGCTCTAAAAGTAGCAACCTTTTTAGAAAATCACGATAAAGTCAATCTTGTAAAATATCCTTTTTTAAAATCACACTCACAATACCATTTGGCTAAAAAACAAATGAAAGCAGGAGGAAGCATTGTTGCTTTTGAGGTTAAAGGAGGTGTCGCTGCTGGACGACAATTTTTAAATAGTATAAAACTATTATCGCTTTCTGCTAACCTTGGTGATACGCGTACCATTGTAACGCATCCAGCATCCACAACACATGCAAAATTAACAGAAGAAGAAAGATTACAAACCGGAATCACAGGTGGTTTGGTACGTATTTCGGTTGGATTAGAGCATCCAGAAGACATTATTAACGATTTAAAACAAGCATTGACTTTTTAAAATAAAATAGAAATTATGAGTAGTAATCCAGAATTTAAGCACATTCAAGAGTACCTAGATAAAGGTGCTGTTGTACTAGATGTCAGAACTGATGCAGAATTTGATGAAGGCCACGTTAAAGACGCTTTGCATATTGTTTTAGACGATTTAGAAGATGAAATTGCACAAGTAAAAGCACTTGATAAACCTATAATTACATGTTGTAGAAGTGGAGCAAGAAGCGAACGTGCTAAAGATATATTAAAGGACAAAGGTATTGATGCAATCAATGGTGGTCCTTGGCTAAACGTAGACGCTTACATTTAAAAAAACTAAAACATTAAAATTTTCTAAGTAAAAAAAGCAAAAAATTAAATATGGCAAATATTTATAACGAAATACAAAAACGAATTTTAGTACTTGATGGAGCAATGGGTACCATGCTACAACGCTATAATTTTACAGAAGAAGATTTTAGAGGCGACCGTTTTAAAGAGTATCCATCTTCTTTAAAAGGAAACAACGATTTACTATCATTAACACAGCCCAATGCAATTGCAGACGTGCATCGCAAGTATTTTGAAGCTGGAGCAGATATAGTCGAAACCAATACATTTTCAGGGACAACCATCGCTATGGCAGACTACAATATGGAAGACTTGGTTTACGAACTTAATTTTGAATCAGCTAAAATAGCTAAATATGTTGCAACAGAATTTACTAATGCAAATCCTGAAAAGCCACGTTTTGTAGCAGGAAGCATTGGGCCAACTAATCGTACTGCAAGCCTTAGTCCAGATGTTAACAGGCCAGAATTTAGAGCTGTGACTTTTGATGAGTTACGCATAGCTTATAAGCAACAAGTGGAAGCTTTAATAGATGGAGGAGTAGACTTATTGTTAGTCGAAACTATTTTTGATACACTAAATGCAAAAGCAGCATTATTTGCAATTGAAGAAGTAAAAGAAGAACAAAATATAGACATTCCAATTATGGTATCTGGTACAATAACAGATGCATCTGGTCGTACATTGTCAGGTCAAACTGTAGAAGCTTTTTTGGCTTCAATCTCTCATGTTCCTTTGTTAAGTGTTGGCTTTAATTGTGCATTGGGAGCAGAGCAGTTACAGCCATATTTAAAGCGTTTGTCTAATCAAACCAATTTTGCGACGTCTGCACATCCAAATGCTGGATTGCCAAATGCTTTTGGAGAATATGATCAAACACCTAAGCAAATGCAAGTTTTAATAGAAGCTTATTTAAAAGACGGCTTAATTAATATCATTGGAGGTTGTTGTGGTACAAATCCAGAACACATTAAAGCAATTGCTGAGGTTGCAAAAAAGTATAAGCCAAGACAAACAGTTGTTTCTGTTTAATAATTAAATCTCAGATTATTCGAAATGATAAAATAGTTTTAAAAAACTAGTAAAAGATCGCTTTCGCGGAAATCAAGCATGAAAAAAAACACCAATAAATATTTAACATTATCTGGTTTAGAACCCTTAATTGTAACGCCAGAAAGTAATTTTGTAAACGTAGGAGAGCGTACAAATGTTACAGGTTCTCGTAAGTTTTTACGTTTAATAAAAGAAGAAAAATATAACGAAGCTTTAGATGTTGCTAGAGACCAAGTAGAAGGTGGTGCACAAATCTTAGATGTCAACATGGACGAAGGGATGTTAGATGGTGTGCATGCAATGACCACCTTTTTAAACCTCATTGCTTCAGAACCCGACATTTCTAGAATTCCTATAATGATAGATAGCTCTAAATGGGAAATTATAGAAGCAGGTTTAAAAGTAGTGCAAGGTAAATCGGTTGTAAATTCTATAAGTTTAAAAGAAGGTGAAACTAATTTTATACATCAAGCTAAACTGGTAAAACGTTATGGAGCAGCAGTCATTGTTATGGCTTTTGATGAAGACGGTCAAGCAGACAATTATGAGCGTAGAATAGAAATTTGTAAGCGCTCTTATGATATATTAGTAAACACAGTGGGTTTCCCTCCACAAGACATCATTTTTGATCCAAATATTTTTCCTGTTGCAACAGGAATGGAAGAACATCGTAAAAATGCATTAGACTTTTTTAATGCTACAAAGTGGATAAGACAAAATTTACCATTTGCTAATGTGTCTGGTGGTGTAAGTAATGTCTCATTTTCTTTTAGAGGAAACAATACTGTGCGTGAGGCTATGCATTCTTCTTTTTTATATCATGCCATAAAAAACGGAATGAATTTAGGTATTGTAAATCCAACAATGCTTGAGATTTATGACGAAATTGATAAAGAGTTGCTACAATGTGTTGAAGACGTTTTGTTTGATAGGCATGATGACGCAACAGAGCGTTTATTGGAATTTGCCGAAACCGTAAAAGGTAATAAAAAAGAAAGTTCAGAAATTGTTCAGGAATGGAGAAACGATCTATTACAAAATAGGATTACACATGCTTTAGTAAAAGGAATTGATACGTTTATTATTGATGATGTTGAGGAAGCAAGATTAATTGCTAAAAGACCAATTGAAGTTATTGAAGGTCATTTAATGATTGGGATGAGTGTAGTTGGAGATTTGTTTGGAAGCGGAAAAATGTTTTTGCCACAAGTAGTAAAATCGGCTAGAGTCATGAAAAAAGCTGTAGCTTATTTACAACCATTTATTGAGGCTGAAAAAGATGGAAAACAAGCCTTTGCTGGTAAAATTTTAATGGCTACGGTAAAAGGAGATGTCCATGATATTGGTAAAAATATTGTGAGTGTAGTTTTAGGTTGTAATAATTACCAGATTATAGATTTAGGTGTTATGGTTCCACCAGAAAAAATTATTGAAACTGCTATAAAAGAACAGGTTGATATTATTGGCTTAAGTGGTTTAATTACACCTTCATTAGACGAGATGGTTTACGTGTCCAAAGAAATGGAAAAACAAAACCTTGATATTCCTTTAATAATTGGAGGAGCAACAACATCAAAAGCACACACGTCGGTTAAAATTGCACCTCATTATAAAGATGCTGTGGTACATATTAATGATGCATCAAGAGCTGTAACAGTTGTTGGTGAATTATTAAATAAAAATAATGTTGTTTATAAGGAGCAAATTAGAGAAGAATACGATGTATTTAGAGAAAAGTTTTTAAATAGAACCAAACAAAAAGAATACATAAGCATTGAAGAGGCTAGAAATAGAAAATATAAAATAGATTGGCAAACCTCTAAAATTGTAAAGCCAAAACAATTAGGGATTCAAATAATCGAAGATTTTGATATTACAAAATTAGAGTCGTTTATAGATTGGTCTCCATTTTTTAGAAGTTGGGATTTGCATGGTAAATATCCAGATATTTTAACCGATAGCGTGGTTGGTACTCAAGCAACAGATTTGTTTATTGACGCTCAAGAATTATTAAAAAGAATTTTTGACGAAAAGCTATTAAAAGCAAAAGCCATCTTTGGACTATTTCCTGCTAATACTATAAATGATGATGATATTGAGGTTGCTCTCAAAGGACGTCATGCTGAACTTGTTTCAGTATCTCATAATCATGAGGACCAACTAACTTTCCTAACCTTACGTCAACAATTAAAGAAAAGAGAAGGTGTGCCTAACCATGCGTTAGCAGATTTTATTGCTCCAAAAGAAACAGGAATACAAGATTATATTGGTGCTTTTTGCGTGTCTACTGGTTTTGGTACAGCAGAATTAGCAGAGCAGTTTGAGGCTGATAACGACGATTATAATTCGATTATGATTAAAGCATTAGCAGATAGATTAGCCGAAGCTTTTGCAGAATATTTACACAAAGAAGTAAGAACAAAACATTGGGCTTATGCACAAGATGAAAGCTTAACTAACCAAGAATTAATTAAGGAAAATTATAACGGAATCCGACCAGCTCCTGGTTATCCTGCTTGTCCTGATCATTTAGAAAAACAAACCATTTGGAAGCTATTAAACGTGGAAGAAAATATTGGTGTAAAACTTACCGAAAGTCTTGCTATGTGGCCTGCAGCAAGTGTAAGTGGTTATTATTTTGGTAATCCTGAGGCTAAGTATTTTGGCTTAGGAAAAATTAAGGAAGATCAATTGTTGGATTATTCAAAACGAAAAAATATTAGCGTAGCAGAAGCTACCAAATGGCTAAACCCAAATTTGGCAGATTAGTGCGTTAGGGATTGATGTGGCATCCTTTTTACGTCAGTTGGAGTAATACGACGAAAGGAGTATTGTATCGAGAACAAGTAAAAAGATATAGCGGAAAGCGTGCCCCTTGTGGTAACGCCAAAAATAACAGAGATATAATTTTAGGTAATACATGAAAGTAACAGAACATATAAAAAATGCAAATGGAAAAACATTGTTTTCGTTTGAAATTATTCCGCCTAAAAAAGGAAAAAGTATTCAGGATTTGTATGATAATATAGATCCTTTAATGGAGTTTAATCCACCTTTTATTGATGTAACCACTTCTAGAGAAGAGTATATTTATATTGAAAAACAAGGTCTTTTAGACAGAAAAATTACCAGAATGCGACCAGGAACGGTTGGTATTTGTGCTGCTATTAAGCATAAGTATGATGTAGATACGGTTCCGCATGTGTTATGTGGTGGTTTTAGCAAGGAGGAAACCGAGTATTTGTTGGTAGATTGCCATTATTTGGGCATTAATAATGTGATGGCTTTACGTGGTGATGCGATGAGTCATCAAAAATATTTTGAAGCTTGTGATGGTGGTCATCAATATGCATCGCAATTAGTAAGTCAGATTCAAAATTTAAATTGTGGTACCTATTTGCACGATGTTGTTGAGGTTGATGATACATCTAATTTTTGTATTGGTGTTGCTGGTTATCCGGAAAAACATATAGAGGCTCCATCGCTACATACTGATTTAAAACGATTAAAGGAAAAAGTAGATGCTGGTGCAGATTATGTGGTAACGCAAATGTTTTTTGATAATAAAAAGTATTTCGAGTTTGTTGATGCTGCAAAAAAAGTAGGAATAGATGTGCCTATTATTCCTGGTATAAAACCTATTGCCATAAAAAAACATTTACAATTATTACCTCAAGTTTTTAAGATTGATTTGCCTCAAGATTTAATTACCAATATAGAGCAATGTCAAACTAATAAACAGGTTAGGCAAGTAGGAATTGAGTGGGCAATCCAGCAATCTAAAGAATTACAAGCTGCTGGTGTACCTGTTTTACATTATTATTCTATGGGAAAAAGTGATAATGTAAAAGCTATTGCTGAAGCTGTTTTTTAATAATAAAAAACGCTTACTTTTGTAACATGTTATCTAAGAAAACAAAATACGGAATCAAAGCGCTAACCTATTTAGCTAAACAGGAGACCAGAACTCCTGTTAGAATTGCGACTATTTCTGAAAGTGAAAATATTTCTTTAAAGTTTTTAGAAAGCATTTTATTATCGCTTCGTAAGCAAGGTTTTTTGGGATCCAAAAAAGGTAAAAATGGTGGTTATTATTTACTTAAGGAGCCTAAAGATATTGCAATGACAGAGGTTATGCGTGTGCTGGAAGGTCCAATAGCAATGGTGCCTTGCGTAAGTTTAAATTTTTACGAAAAATGCGACGATTGCCCAGATGAAAGTATTTGCGCTGTTAATAAACTGATGCTTAAGGTAAGAGATAATACATTGCAAATTTTTAGAAATACCTCTTTAGAGGATCTTTGCAATTAACAAATTTTTATAAAACGCTTTTTATTTTTTAATTAAAAGCCTTGATTTATAAGGATTAATTACATAGGTTTGCACTATTACCCTAGTATTCCGATAGGAATTAAAATTTACGATAATGATAATTGATGTTTTACATAAAAATAATTTAAGAAAAGAAGCTTACAGAACTTCTGAAATTAAAGGAATAGAAGAGGTGGATACAGCCCAAGAGAAAATTAAACGAAGTCTACTTAAAACAATTAGCTGGAGAATAATTGGAACTTTAGACACAGTTTTAATTTCTTACTTAATTACAGGAACTTTAAAAATGGCTATTTCAATAGGAGGTATTGAGTTAGTTTCAAAAATGGTGTTGTATTTTTTTCATGAAAGAGCTTGGAATAAAATAAAATGGGGAAAATAATGAATTTAGATATTGATAAAATAAATAAGGAGTTAAGTACAAAAACACCACAGCAAATAGTTGAATGGGCAATTAGTGTTGCAAAATCACCTGTTGTGACAACAAACTTTAGACCTTATGAAGCTGCTATTTTGAAACTTACCAGTAGTGTCAAAAGCGATATTAAAGTTATCTGGTGTGATACAGGTTATAATACACCAAACACTTATAAACATGCAGAAGATGTAATTGAAAAATTAAATCTTAACATAAAATTATACGTTCCAAAACAAACTAGCGCACATCGTGATGTAGTTTTAGGAATACCTAATATAGATGATCCAAAGCATAAAATCTTTACAGAGCAAGTAAAGTTAGAACCTTTCAAGCGTGCAATGAATGAGCATAAACCAGATGTTTGGTTTACTAATTTACGTAAAGGTCAAACAGCTTTTAGGGATAGTATAAACATTGTTTCGCAAGATAAAAATGGAGTCGTAAAAATTAGTCCTTTTTATAATTGGACCGACAAAGATTTAGATGGTTATTTAGAAGAAAATAATTTGCCAAACGAATTTAAATACTTTGACCCAACAAAACAATTAGAAAATAGAGAGTGTGGTTTACATGCTTAAAAAGATATAAATGAAAGATACTTCAAATATAAATCCGTTAGAAAACGAAGCCATTTACATTATGAGAGAAGTTGCAGCACAGTTTGAAAAACCAGTGCTTCTTTTTTCAGGAGGAAAAGACTCAATTACCTTAGTAAGATTGGCTCAAAAAGCATTTTTCCCTGCTAAAATCCCTTTTCCGCTAATGCACATAGATACAGGTCATAATTTTCCTGAAACTATAGAGTTTAGAGATCGCTTAGTGAAAGAATTAGGTTTAGAATTAATTGTTAGAAATGTTCAAGATTCTATTGATGAAGGAAAAGTTAAAGAAGAATCTGGACGTTATGCAAGCCGTAACCAATTGCAAACAACAACACTTTTAGATGCTATTGAAGAGTTTAAATTTGATGCTTGTATTGGTGGAGCTCGTCGTGATGAAGAAAAAGCAAGAGCTAAGGAGCGTATTTTTTCTGTACGAGATGATTTTGGACAATGGGATGAAAAAAATCAAAGACCAGAATTGTTCGATATGTTAAACGGACAAATTGAATTAGGGCAAAATGTACGTGTATTTCCTATTTCCAATTGGACAGAATTAGATGTTTGGTCATATATAGAAAAAGAAAAAATTGAAATCCCTTCAATTTATTTCGCACACACAAGAGCTACTTTTTTACGAGATGGATTAATTTGGTCTGCAGATGATGATGTTGTTTATAGAGATGAAGACGAAGAAGTGATAGAAAGAATAGTTCGTTTTAGAACCGTTGGAGATATGAGTTGTACAGCAGCAGTTTTGTCTGAAGCAGCAGATATATCAAGTGTTGTTCAAGAAATTAGAGATTCCTCAATTTCAGAGCGAGGTGCGCGAATAGACGATAAACGTTCTGAAGCCGCAATGGAAAAACGTAAGCAACAAGGGTATTTTTAGAATATTATTTTTATTTCCTAGATAAACGGAAAACATTACAAATTAAATAAAAGTTCCTTCAAGTTAAGAAGGTAATATATAAAATGGACGTATTAAAAATAGCAACAGCAGGTAGTGTAGACGACGGTAAAAGTACTTTAATTGGTAGATTATTGTATGATACAAAATCTTTGACTTCAGATAAGTTAGAAGCTATAGAAAAAAAGAGTAAACAACTTGGTTATGATTATTTAGATTTTTCTTTAGCTACGGATGGTTTAGTAGCAGAAAGAGAACAAGGAATTACTATAGATGTTGCGCATATTTATTTTTCTACAGCAAACAAAAGTTATATCATTGCTGATACTCCTGGTCATGTTGAATATACAAGAAACATGGTAACAGGAGCCTCAACGTCTCAAGCCGCAATAGTTTTAATAGATGCACGTAAAGGAGTAATAGAACAGACTAATCGTCATTTTTTTATCAATAATTTATTAAGAATTAAGACTGTTATCGTTGCTATTAATAAGATGGATTTAGTTGATTTTTCTGAAGAGAGATACAATGAGATAAAATCTGAATTTGAAGTTTTGATGAGCAAACGTGACTATCAAGATCAGAACATTACATTTATACCAGTAAGTGCTTTAAAAGGAGATAATGTTGTTAATAAATCAGATAATACACCTTGGTATACAGGAGAAACATTATTAGAACATCTAGAAAATATTAATCAAAAGGATGTATTTAATGCTGGTACTCCAAGATTCCCAGTGCAATATGTTATTCGACCTAAAACTGAAGAATTTCATGATTTTAGAGGTTATGCAGGTAAAGTATATGGAGGCGAATTAAGTGTAGGTGACGATGTCGTTATTTTACCATCACAAACTAAGTCAAAAATTAAAGAGATACATTTTTACAATCAAAAAGTAGAGACAGCTTCAAGACGATCTTCTGTATTAATTACTTTAGAGGATGATGTAAATATAAGTCGTGGAGACATGATTGTAAAGTCTAATGATTTACCGGTTGTAGATAAACAGTTTACTGCAACTATTTCTTGGATGGACTCTCAAAATCTAACTGCAGGAAATAAATATGTAATACAACATGGTGTTAATAAAGTTTTAGCTAAAGTAAATGCCATTAATCACAAAATAAATCCAGATTATTCTGGAATTGATGATTCTGTGAGTGCTTTGGGTATGAATGATATTGCATCTGTTACCTTTAAGCTTAATAAACCAGTTTTTTACGATGCTTTTAAAGACCATAGAACTAATGGCTCTTTTATTATCATAGATTCAAAATCAAATAATACTGTAGGCGCAGGATTTATTCAATAGTTTTTATTGAATAAATCTTATGGCCTAATATTTCATTTTTAATTACCCTACCAAATCCATAGGAATTATATATAAAATAATGCAAAGTTTTAGAACCGAAATAGAAAACCCTTTAGTACAAAAGGATATTATTGAATTAGCTAATAAGATTGAGCTATTTAATAACGGAAAAATTGACGAAGAAAAATTTAGAAGTTTGCGTTTAGCACGTGGTGTTTACGGTCAGCGTCAAGAAGGTGTACAAATGATACGTATCAAGCTACCTTATGGTAAAGTGTTAAGTAATCAATTACTTCGTATTGCTGAGGTTTCAGATGAGTATTCTAGAAGCAGATTGCACATAACAACGCGTCAAGATATTCAAATTCATTATGTAGATTTAAAGCGTACACCACAACTTTGGGCAGAACTAGAACGTGATAATGTAACCTTAAGAGAAGCTTGTGGAAACGCTGTACGAAACGTTACAGCAAGCGAAACTGCTGGTATTGATATTAACGAGCCTTTTGATGTTTCTCCTTATGCAGATGCGGTTTTTAAATTCTTTTTACGTAACCCAATTTGTCAAGAAATGGGACGTAAGTTTAAAGTATCTTTTTCTGGTACAGATGAAGATACAGGACTATCATACATGCACGATTTAGGATTTATAGCTAAAATAGAAAATGGTATAAAAGGTTTTAAAGTTATGCTTGGTGGTGGTTTAGGATCGCAACCAAGACATGCAGATTTGTTTTATACTTTCTTAGCTTCAGATAAAATAATTCCTTTAATGGAAGGTGTTTTAAGAGTGTTTGATCGTTATGGAGAACGAAAGAGTCGTGCAAAAGCAAGGCTTAAATTCTTAATAAAAGATATTGGTTTAGAAGCTTTTAAAACTTTAGTTGAAGAAGAACAAAACGCAATAGAATTTAAATCTGTTGCTATAAATGAAGCCACATATCAAACTTCAACTCCCGTTTCAGTCGAAGCTCCAATAGTTGATATTAAAGATACCGAAGCCTTCAACTTATGGAAAGCCACTAATATAATTCCGCAGAAGCAAGAAGATTATTTTGCTATAGGTATTAAAGTGTTATTAGGCGATTTTTACACAGATAAAGCTAGATTGTTAGCAGATTTAGTAGAGAAATATGCAGCAGGAGAAATACGTTTAAGTTTAAGACAAAACATATTAATTCCATTTGTAAAAGCAGATTTAATTCCGTTTTTCTATCAAGAATTAAAAAAACTAGGTTTTGCAGAAGCTGGTTATAACAAAGCAGTAGATATTACAGCTTGTCCAGGAACAGATACTTGTAATCTTGGGATTGCTAGTAGTACAGGAATTGCGGAAGAGTTGGAACGTGTTATAAAAGCAGAGTATCCACAATATTTATCTAATAACGATTTAGTAATAAAAATTAGTGGTTGTATGAATGCTTGTGGACAACACAATATGGCAAATATTGGTTTTCAAGGCATGTCTATTCGTACCAAAGATAAATTGGTTGCTCCAGCATTACAGGTTTTATTAGGTGGAGGAAATCTTGGAGATGGAAATGCCTATTTCGCAGATAAAGTTGTAAAAGTACCAAGTAGAAGAGGTCCTGAAGCGTTAAGAAGAATTTTAAACGATTTTGAAGCCAATGCCAACGGAAAGCTATTTGTGGATTACTACAAAGAAAAAGGTGAAAAGTACTTTTATCAATTACTAACAGATTTGTCTGATGTTGAAAACTTAACACAAGAAGATTTTATTGATTGGGGAACCGAAGAAGCTTATGTAAAAGCAATTGGAGTAGGAGAATGTGCAGGAGTTGTTATCGATTTAATTGCCACCTTGTTTTTAGAATGTGACGAGAAAATTGAAGAAGCAGAAGAAGCCCTAAACAACAAAGTATATTCTGGAGCAATCTATGAAACTTACCGTTCTATGGTCAACGCAGCAAAAGCCATTTTACTTTCAGAAAATGTAAAAACCAATACACAAGCAAGTATTATTAGTCAGTTTGACGAGCTGTTTGTTAGCACAAATAAAGTAGAATTAGGAAACACCTTTTCAGATTTAATCTATCAAATAAAAGTATTTCCACCAACTAAAGAGTTTGCAATAAACTATTTACAATCGGCAAAAACCTTTTTACAGGTTGTAAAACAGTATCGAGAATCGCAATTAGTTGTTAAAAATTAAATCATTATGACACCAAAATTAACAGTCGTTGGCGCAGGTCCAGGAGATCCAGATTTAATAACCTTAAAAGCTATTAAAGCAATAGCATCTGCAGATGTAATTATGTACGATGCTTTAGTAAATAAGGAGTTGTTGCAATATGCATCAAAAAAAGCAGAGCTTATTTTTGTTGGTAAACGCAAAGGATGTTACGCTTACCAACAAAATCAAATTAACGAGTTAATTGTGGTGCGTGCTTTAAGAGGTAATCATGTGGTAAGATTAAAAGGAGGCGATCCATTTATTTTTGGTCGTGGAGCAGAAGAGCTAGAGTATGCTAAAGAATATGCAATTGAAGTTGCTGTGGTTCCTGGTATTTCCTCATCTGCAGCAGTACCAGCTTACCAAGGTATTCCGTTAACAAAACGTAATGCATCTCAAAGTTTTTGGGTCATTACAGGCACTACAAAATCGCACGAAATTTCAAAAGATATCACGTTAGCAGCACAGTCAACTGCAACAGTTGTTATTTTAATGGGAATGGGAAAACTTTCAGAAATTGTTTCCATTTTTTCTTCGGAAGGTAAAGCAGAAACACCTATTGCAATCATTCAAAACGGAACGCGTAAAGACGAAAAAGTTGGTATTGGTACAATCAGTTCTATTGAAGCTATAGTTAAAGAGAAACAACTGTCTTCACCAGCAATTATAATTATTGGAGAAGTAGTAAACCAACGTGTAGATTTAACTTCAATGTATGAAAAAGCAAATCAAACTAATAAAGTGTTACAACGTATTTCAGCATAAAAACTATGGAAAGAAATAATTTATATCCTGTATTTTTAAAAGTGAAAAACTTACAGGTTTTAATAGTTGGTGGTGGATTTGTGGCAGAAGAAAAATTAACTTTTTTGCTTAAGTCAAGTCCAGATGCAAATGTGACTATGGTTTCTCCAATGTTTAGGGAAGATACTATTAAAATAGCCGAAACCGGAAATGTAACAAGAATAATAGATACGTATAACGATACTTATTTAGAAGGCAAGCATATGGTTGTAGCAACCACAGATAGTCCAGAGGTTAATGTGGAAGTTTACAATGCATGTCGTGCACAAAGTAAATTAGTAAATGTAGCAGATAATCCACCTTATTGTGATTTTTATATGGGAGGAATTGTAACCAAAGGAAATGTGAAAGTAGCAATTTCTACTAACGGAAAATCACCAACTACAGCAAAACGTTTACGTCAGTTTTTTGAAGATGTCATACCAGAAAACATAGACGATATGGTTAAAAATCTTAATGAATATAGAAAAACTATAAAAGGAGATTTTGAGCAAAAAGTTGAAACTTTAAATGAATTTACTAAAGGCTTAGTAGAAAAAATAAAATAAAATGATTAAAACAGATATATTAATAATTGGAGCAGGACCAACGGGTTTATTTACAGTTTTTGAAGCTGGATTGTTAAAATTAAAGTGCCATTTAATTGATGCATTACCACAACCTGGTGGTCAATGTTCTGAGTTGTATCCTAAAAAACCTATTTACGATATTCCTGGTTTTCCAGAAATATTAGCTGGAGATTTAACTGGTAATTTACTAGAACAAGGTAAGCAATTTGAACCTGGTTTTACTTTAGGTGAACGTGCCCAAACTATAGAAAAACAAGACGACGGGAGTTTTATTGTAACCACCAATAAAGGGACGCAACACCATGCGCCAATTGTTGCTATTGCAGGAGGTTTAGGTAGTTTTGAGCCTAGAAAACCAAAGTTGGAAAATATAGAAAAATACGAAGATAAAGGTGTTAATTACTTTATTAAAGATCCTGAAATTTACAGAGATAAAAAAGTGGTTATTGCTGGAGGAGGAGATTCTGCTTTAGATTGGTCAATTTTTCTAGCAGATGTAGCTTCAAGTGTGACTTTAGTGCATAGAAGAAATGAATTTAGAGGTGCATTAGATTCCGTAGAGAAAGTACAAGAATTAAAGCTGTTAAATAAAATAAACTTAATTACTCCAGCTGAGGTTACTGCGTTACATGGAGAAGATCATATAAACGGAATAACAGTTACTAAAGATGGTATAGAGACAACTTTGGATACAGATTATTTTATACCTCTTTTTGGTTTGTCGCCTAAATTGGGTCCAATAGGAAATTGGGGATTAGAGATCGAAAAAAATGCAATCAAAGTTAACACTGTAGATTACCAAACCAATATTCCTGGTATTTTTGCGATAGGTGATGTTAATACCTATGAAGGTAAATTAAAACTGATTTTATGTGGTTTTCATGAAGCAACATTAATGTGTCAATCGGCTTATAAAATTTTAAATCCAGGTAAAAAATTCGTTTTAAAATATACAACAGTAAGCGGTATTGATGGGTTTGATGGAACACGTAAAGAATCACCAAAAGCAGTTGTGAAGGCAATTGTTTAAATGATTATTGTTAAATTCCTGTTACAAAAGTATAAGATAATTTAAAAATAGAATTAGCTTTATAGCTTCAAATAACATTATAGTATGCAGGAGACGTTGCAAATTCCATTTAGGTTTAAAGAGAAGGTTGAAGATTTAGCAAAAGAGTTGTTTTATTGTGCTTTAGAAACTAGCGAAGCTCAAGACCAATTGTTAAATAGTATTAAAGAACAATTTTTTTACGTGTCTCAGGCATTAGATTGTGGCGTTTGTAATACCAAATGGGAACAGTTTAAAGCAGGAGTTAAAGCTTTAAAATCAAAATTGCAACTGGATGCAGAAGCTGCTTATAATAGCGATCCAGCAGCAAAAAGTGTTAGAGAAGTCTATTTAGCTTATCCTGGTTTTTATGCTATTGCAATGTATAGATTAAGTCACATTTTATGGCAATTAGATATTCCAGTGTTACCACGTATGATATCCGAATATGCTCATGGCGTTACAGGAACAGATATTCATCCTGGAGCGACTATTGGAGATTCATTTTTTATAGATCATGCAACAGGGGTTGTTATTGGCGAAACAGCTGTTATACACAATAATGTTATTATTTATCAAGGTGTAACTCTAGGAGGAATTAAAGTTGAAAAAGCTTTAGAAAACACCAAAAGACATCCAACAATAAAAGATAACGTTACCATTTATGCTAATGCGACGATATTAGGAGGAGATGTAGTTATTGGAGAAGGGTCAGTTATTGGAGCCAATGTTTGGATAACTAAATCTATTCCAGAACAGTCTTTAGTTACCTACAAATCAGATATTAAAATTATCAATAAATATAGTAAATGAGTATTTTAAAACAAATAGGAAACACACCTTTAGTAGAAGCAACTAATTTAGTTTCAAAACCTAATGTTAAGTTATTTTTGAAACTAGAAGGTAATAATCCTGGTGGAAGCGTAAAGGACAGACCTGCTTTTAATATGATTGCTGAAGCTGTAAAACGAGGCGACATCAAAAAAGGAGGACATTTAGTTGAAGCAACAAGTGGTAATACAGGTATTGCTTTGGCTTATGTGGCAAGCTTGTTTGGTATAAATATATCTTTAGTAATGCCTGAAAACTCAACCATTGAGCGTGTCAAAACAATGCGAGCTTATGGCGCAGAGGTTGTTTTAACAGATTCTGATCGTGGTATTGAAGGCTCTAGAGATGTTGCTTTTAAAATGAGAGACGAAAAAGATTATTTGTTATTAAATCAATTTGAAAATAACGATAACTGGAAAGCACATTATAAAACCACTGGACCAGAAATTTGGAGAGATACAAAAGGAGAAGTCACTCACTTTGTATCTGCAATGGGAACCACAGGTACCATTATGGGAACCTCTACATTTTTAAAAGAACAAAATAAAAACATTCAAATTATTGGAGCACAACCAGCTGATGGCTCTAGAATACCTGGAATCCGTAAATGGTCTCCAGATTATGTACCTAGTATTTTTGATGTTTCCAAAGTAGATCAAGTTATTGAAGTTAGCCAAGAAGAAGCAATAGCTATGACTAAACAATTAGCAAAAGAAGAAGGTATTCTTGCAGGAATGAGTAGTGGTGGCTCTGTAGCAACAGCATTAAAATTAATAGATACTTTAGATCAAGGTGTGGTCGTAGCAATTATTTGTGACAGAGGTGACCGTTATTTGTCTTCAGCTTTATTTGATTAATATACATTATGGGGTTGTATAATTTAAGTACTTTTGTATCCTAACTAATAGTGTTTAATGAAGTCTTATTTTAATTACCTATTCTTATGTTGTGTCTTTTTCGCTACTGCACAACAAGAAAAAAATCCATTTACCTTAGAAGCCAATTTTTTCTATGGAAATATTGCTGAACATAACTCAGATATATCTCATCTTATAAAAGGACATCCAACAGGAGTTATTTTAAGTTATAACCAGAAAACATTTGGAAAAAATGCTTGGGAAAGCAGGTTTAATTATCCAGATTATGGAGCTTCTTTTATTTATCAAGATTTAAAAAACGAAACTTTAGGTAATAATTTTGGTGTCTATGCACATTATAATTTCTACTTTTTTAAGCGTAATTTAATGTTTAGGATAGGTCAAGGGTTAGCCTATAATACCAATCCTTATGACAAAGTAAATAATTACCGTAATAATGCGTTTGGGACAACATTATTAAGTAGTACTTATTTGATGTTAAATTACAAAAAAGAAAATGTTTTTAATAATTTTGGATTGCAAACAGGTTTATCTTTAGTACATTACAGTAATGCTAACGTCAAAGCACCTAATAGTTCAATAAATAGTATTACTTTTAATTTAGGCGTAAATTATATTTTAGATAACGAAACACAAACGGAGTATATTAAACACGTCGATAATAAGTTTACTGAAAAAGTAAAATATAATATTGCAGTCAGAACAGGGGTTAATGAGAGTGATGTTATAGATACAGGTCAATATGCTTTTTATGTTATTTCAGCATATGCTGATAAGCGTTTAAACCATAAAAGTGCCATTCAGTTAGGGACTGATGTGTTTTTTTCTAATTTTTTAAAAACGCATATTAGGTATAAATCAGTAGCTTTTCCTGAAGATAATGTCTCTGGAGACGAAGATTATAAACGTGTTGGTTTATTTGTAGGTCACGAATTGTTTATAAACAAAACATCATTAATTACACAATTAGGTTATTATGTGTATTACCCTTTTGATTTTGAAGGTAGTGTCTATAATCGCGTAGGTTTAAAACGCTATTTTGGAGATAAAATCTTTGGTGCATTGACCTTAAAATCTCATGGAGCAAAAGCAGAAGCTGTAGAACTAGGGATAGGAATACGCCTGTAATTTGTTTTTTCGCGTTTGACGCGGAATTTTTTTAAATTAAAACATATCGCTTTCGCGGAAATTATATGAAGAAGCTAATATTTATTTTAACAACAATTGTTCTATTTGGTTGCAACTCTGAAAACGCACCAGATTGTTTTCAAAGTACAGGAGATATTATACAACAAGAGTTTAAAGTTGATGTATTTTCAAAAATAACTGTATATCAAAATATCGAGTTGTTTATAGAGCAAGGTATGACACAAAAAGTTGTTGTAAACACTGGTGAAAATCTTATTGGTGATATCCAAATTTATGTAGAGAATGGTCGTTTAATTTTAAAAGACAATAATACGTGTAATTTAACACGTGATTATGGAATAACTAAAATTTACGTTACAACACCCAATGTAACCGAAATTAGAAATAGTAGCACCTTAGATGTACATAGTATTGGTGTTTTAAATTTTCCTGAATTAACTTTAAAGTCAGAAGATTATAATGGAGACTTTTATAATGTAGGTAATTTTAATTTAGAGGTTAATAGTACAAACATTGCAGTCGTGATTAATAATCTATCTACATGCAAAATTTCTGGTGATACTGAAAACTTAAACATTAATCATGCGTCTGGAAATGGTCGTTTTGAGGGTCGTTATTTAGTCACGAATAATGTTAATATTTATCACAGAGGGAGTAATGATATTGTAGTTAATCCTCAGCTTAGTTTAACTGCTAATTTGGTTAGTACAGGCGATGTGATAGCTGTAACTACACCACCTACAACAAATATTACAGAACAGTTTGATGGTCGTGTGATTTTTGAATAAAACTAATAGTCTTTGACGCTTATTGCTGAGTTTACTTTTAATAAATCAAAGACCATATCATTGTTGTCTGTAGGAGCAATGTATACAGCATCGTAAAAGTTGTAATTAATAATTAAGCCGTTTTTTGCTAAAGCAGGTTTTAAGCAGTACCAGTTACAAGATATTTAAATTAACTAGTTAATTCTCTAAATAAACTTTCTAAACTTGCGTTTTTCTGATTTAACTGCAATATTTTTAGTTGGTTATCGTGTGCAAAATCAAAAACGTGACTTCTCATGTCTTGAGTTGTCGAAAACGTGATTTCGTAAATAAAATCATGTGTGTTTTTAACACTTTTAGCATTTGGTAATCGTAGTAAAAAAGCATCTTCAACACGATAATCAAACTCGACAATTACTGTTTGGTCCTGACCATCACGTAACTCTCTAAGTTTTTTGTTAGCAACAATTTCACCTTTATTAATTATAATAACACGATCACACATAGCTTCAACCTCTTGCATAATATGTGTTGATAAAAACACAGTTTTATCTTTTCCTAAATTTTTAATCAAGTTTCTAATGTCAATTAATTGATTAGGGTCAAGTCCAGTTGTAGGTTCGTCTAAAATTAAAACTTCAGGATTATGCAGTAAAGCATTAGCTAGTCCAACACGTTGCCTATAACCTTTAGATAATTGTCCAATAGTTTTATGCGCTTCAGGTGTTAATCCAGTTAAAGTGATAACTTCCTCCACCCTAGATTTTGAAACCTTATAGACGTTAGCGTTAAAGTTTAAATACTCTCTAACATATTGGTCTAAATATAAAGGATTGTGTTCTGGTAAGTAACCAACACTTTGCTGAACATTTTTAGTATCTGTCAAAACATCATGTCCATTTACTAAGGCATTACCTTCGGTTGGATTAATATAGGTCGTTAAAATTTTCATCATTGTAGATTTTCCAGCACCATTTGGACCTAAAAAACCAACTATTTCTGGTCTGTTTACTTCAAAGGATATATTGTTTAAAGCCTTTTGCGTGCCATAAACTTTAGAGATGTTTTCAACTTTAATCGACATATTTGTAATGTTTACTCAAAAATAGACATTCTGTAAATTATACCATAGATTATTAATAAATCTTTAATTATTTCTTAAAAAGCATAAAAATAGAGACTTAGTGTTTTGTTATGTCATTTAATTAATTACTTTAGCAATATAATTACAATAATGAATTTAATTAACACTACATATTACAACTGGTATTACTTCTTTTTTAGCAAAAGGAGCGAGACGTTGTATATGTAATTTATAAACATATATTTTAAAAAAAGTCTCGATATATATCGAGACTTTTTTTTGTTTAAACCTTTAGGTTTTATTAATAATTTAAGCATCTAACTAACATTAATACGTAATTTTATTTTGATAAAGACAGTCGCAATTCAAGGTATTAAAGGATCATTTCATCATATAGTATCTCAAAATTATTTTGAGACACCTGTTAGTATCTTACCATTTATGTCTTTTGATAATACAGTTGGTAGTGTATTAAAAAACGAGTCTGATGCAGCAATTATGGCTATAGAAAACTCAATAGCAGGCTCTATAATTCCAAATTATGCTTTAATAGATACGCATAATTTACAGATAGTTGGAGAGCACTATTTGGACATTCAACATAATTTAATGGCTTTACCAAATCAGAGTATTCAGGATATAAAAGAAGTGTATTCTCATCCGATGGCTTTATTACAATGCAAAGCATTTTTTAAACAATATCCTCATATAAAATTAATTGAAGATAAGGATACTGCTGAGGTTGCAGAGCGTATACATAATAAACAGTTAAAGCAGGTTGGAGCTATTGCAAGTACATTAGCTGCTAAAATTTTTAAGCTAGATATTTTAGCAGAAAGTATACAAACTATAAAACATAACGAAACACGTTTTGTAATAGTTAAACAAAATAAAGATGAAGTTTTAGAAACCGAAATTAATAAAGCTTCAATTAAATTTGAATTAGATCACAAAAGAGGAAGCTTGGCGACTATACTTAATGTTATGAGTGATTGTAAGCTAAACTTAACAAAAATTCAATCTTTACCAATTATAGAAACTCCTTGGAAATACGCCTTTTTTGTAGACGTAACTTTTCAAGATTTTCAAGACTTTAAAAAAGCAAAAACCATAATGGATATCATGGCAACATCATTTAAAGTCATTGGACAATATAAAAATGCTAAACAATAATGGAAGTAGCAAACAGATTACATAGCGTTGAAGAGTACTACTTTTCTAAAAAATTAAAAGAGGTTAATGCTTTAAAAGCAGCAGGAAAGCCTATAGTTAATCTGGGAATTGGTAGTCCAGATTTAAAACCATCAAGTCAAGTTATTGATGCTTTAACTAAAGCTTTGGTAGAAGATAATGCACATAAATATCAGAGTTATCAAGGTTTGCCAGAGTTTAGAGAAACTATTTCAAAATTTTATGATACACATTATAATGTACAAGTTAATCCTGATTCAGAAGTGTTACCATTAATGGGAAGCAAAGAAGGAATTATGCATGTGTCTATGGCTTTTTTAAACGAAGGTGATGGTGTTTTAATTCCTAATCCAGGTTATCCAACTTATGCAGCGGTTACTAAATTGGTGCAGGCAAAAGCAATACCTTATAATCTTGATGCGACTAACAATTGGTTGCCAGATTTAGCGCAAATTGAAACCCAAGATTTAACTAAAGTTAAATTAATGTGGATAAGTTATCCACATATGCCAACAGGAGCAAAAGCAAATTTTGAAGATTTAAAACAGTTAGTAGTTTTTGCAAAAAAGCATAATATTTTACTAGTAAATGATAATCCGTATAGTTTTATTTTAAATCAAGAACCATTAAGTTTATTAAGTGTACCTGGAGCAAAAGAGGTAAGTTTAGAGTTTAATTCTTTAAGTAAAACTTTTAATATAGCAGGTTGGAGAGTAGGTATGGTTTTGGGTAGTCCAGAGAACATACAATCGGTTTTAAAAGTAAAAAGTAATATGGATTCCGGAATGTTCTATGGTATTCAAAAAGGAGCCATTGCTGCATTAAATAGTCCGCAAGAATGGTATGATGATTTAAATAAAATATATGCAAAACGACGAGAGTTAGTTTGGCAATTAGCAGACAAATTAAAATGTACATATAATAAAAAAGCCTCTGGATTATTTGTTTGGGCTAAAACACCAAAAGGGTATAAGTCAGAGCAGTTTATAGATCAATTGTTACACGATAAAAACCTATTTATTACACCAGGAACCATTTTTGGGTCTCAAGGTGAAGGATATGTAAGGTTCTCACTATGTGCAACACTAACACAAATTGAAGAAGCGATAGCAAGAGTATGATACAAAATATATACATAATAGGAGTTGGATTGATAGGAGGAAGCTTAGCTTTAGATATTAAAAATAAACGTCCTGAAGCCACTATTTTTGGAATAGATAAGTCAGAAGACCATCTAAATCAAGCATTAGAATTAGGTGTTATTAATAACAAAGCAACTCTAGAGGATTTAGATAAGGCAGACCTGGTTATTTTGGCAATTCCTGTGGATGTGTCAGTGACTTTATTGCCAACTGTTTTAGATAAAATATCAGACTTTACTTTGGTTGCAGATGTAGGATCTACCAAATCCGATATATGTAAAGTGGTAGAACATCACCCTAGAAGACGTAATTTTTTAGCAATGCATCCTATTGCTGGAACCGAGTTTTCTGGACCCAAAGCTGCTATTAGAGATTTGTTTAAACAAAAAACTAATATTATTTGTGAGGTCGAAAAAACAGCATTCAAACTTCAAGAAAAAGCAGTTAGTCTGTTTTCCGAAATTGGTATGCGTATGCGATACATGAATCCAGAATCTCATGATAAACACATTGCTTATGTGTCTCATTTATCTCATATCAGTGCCTTCATGTTAGGAAAAACTGTTATTGAAAAAGAAAAAAACGAACGAGATATTTTTGATATGGCTGGTTCAGGATTTGAAAGCACAGTACGATTAGCCAAAAGCAGTCCAGCAATGTGGACGCCTATTTTTAAGCTAAATAAAAATAATGTAGTCGAAACTCTTGACGATTATATAGCTAATTTAACACAGTTTAAAAAACTGATAGAAAATGATGATTTTGAAGGTGTTTTTAACGAAATGAAAGACACCAACTATATAAAACAAATATTAAACGGAATACAATAAAATAAACTGAAAAGTGAAAAATTATGGAAAATAAAAAAGAAATGAGAACTTGGTTGGATGACATGAAGTTAGATCATCCATTAGTAATCGCTGGACCTTGTAGTGCAGAGACTGAAGAACAAGTATTAAAAATAGCGCACGAGCTAAAAGATACAGATGTAAGTTACTACAGAGCAGGAATATGGAAGCCACGTACTAGACCAGGTAATTTTGAAGGTGTTGGAGCTTTAGGTTTAAAATGGCTTAAAAAAGTAAAAGAAGAAACAGGAATGAAAACCTGTACCGAAGTAGCCAATGCTGCACACGTTAAGTTAGCTATTGAAAATGATGTAGATTTACTTTGGATTGGAGCTAGATCTACCGTTAGTCCATTTATCATGCAGGAATTAGCTGATGCTTTAGCAGGAACAGATAAAATTGTATTAGTTAAAAATCCAGTAAACCCAGATTTAGCGTTATGGTTAGGTGGTATTGAAAGATTGTATACTGCTGGAATTAAAAATTTAGGAGCCATTCACAGAGGGTTTTCTACTTACGAGAAAACAAAATATAGAAACATTCCAGAATGGCAAATTGCTATCGAGTTTCAAAATAGATTTCCAGACTTACCATTGATAAACGATCCATCACATATTACAGGAAAACGTGATATGGTTTTTGATGTGTCTCAAACAGCATTAGATTTAAATTTTGATGGGTTAATGATTGAAACTCATTTTGATCCAGAAAATGCATGGAGTGATGCTGCACAACAGGTTACACCTGCATCTTTAATTCAAATGATGGTTGATTTAAAGATTAGAAAAGAATCTGATCCTGAAGCAGAGTATAATCAAGAATTAAGTAATCTTAGA
The DNA here is from genome assembly GCF_001315805.1 of Olleya sp. ITB9. Taxonomy (NCBI): domain Bacteria; kingdom Pseudomonadati; phylum Bacteroidota; class Flavobacteriia; order Flavobacteriales; family Flavobacteriaceae; genus Olleya; species Olleya sp. ITB9. The sequence continues at coordinate 37,495 of NZ_BCBW01000032.1, read as the reverse complement.
GCGCAAATAGACGTGGTAGATAATCAAATTATCGAAGCTTTAGGTAAGCGTATGAAGATTGCTGACGGAATTGGAGGTCTTAAAAAGGAAAGAAACGTTGCTGTTTTGCAAAGCAAACGTTGGAATGAGATTTTAGGAAAAATGGTTTTAGAAGGTGAGTCAAAAGGTTTAAGTGAAGAGTTTATCTTAAAAATGTTTAAGGCTATTCATCAAGAGTCTATAAACCATCAAGAAAAAATTATAAAAGGATAATTTTGAAAATAGCCTCTAAGAAATTAGAGGCTTTTTTAATTGTGACCTAAGTGACAACATCATATAAAAGAATAATTAAATTAAATTTTAAAATCTATTTTGGTGTCTTTTTTTGTTGGAAGACAAAATAATATCCATATTTGTAATAATGACAGGACGCGTATATAAATCAACAGGAAGCTGGTACACAGTTAAGACCCAACTAGGTCAAACTTACGAGTGCAGAATAAAAGGTAAATTTAGACTTAAAGGTATTAAAAGCACCAATCCAATTGCTGTTGGAGATTTTGTAGATTTTGAATTGGACACAAAATCTGATCAAGAAACAGGTGTGATTAATACCATTCATGATAGGCAAAATTACATTGTACGTAAGTCTGTTAATTTGTCTAAACAAACCCATATTATTGCATCCAATATTGATTTGGTTTTCTTACTAGTTACAATAGATAATCCACCAACTTTTACAAGTTTTATAGATCGTTTTTTGGTTACTGCAGAAGCCTATGATATTAAAGCAGTACTTCTATTTAATAAAATAGATGCTTACAGTGATGATACTTTAGATGAAGTCAGATATTTGGCTCACGTATACAGACAAATAGGTTATGAGTGTATAGGTATTTCGGCTAAGACCGGAAAAAATATAGATCAAGTTAAAGGACTAATGGAAGGAAATGTTAGTATGTTTACTGGGCATTCAGGTGTTGGTAAATCTACTTTGGTTAATGCTATCGAGCCGACTTTGGATTTAAAAACCAAAGCAATATCTATGCAACATATGCAAGGCCAGCATACAACTACATTTGCTGAGATGTTTGATTTAAGTTTTGATGCTAAAATTATTGATACACCAGGAATTAAAGGTTTTGGAGTTGTTGATATGGAGAAAGAAGAAATTGGAGATTATTTTCCTGAGTTTTTTGCTTTAAAACAAGATTGTAAATTTAATAATTGCTTACACATTGAAGAGCCTAAATGTGCTGTGAAACAAGCTTTAGAAAACGATCAAATTGCAGCCTCGAGATATAGAAGTTATGTTCAAATTATAGAAGGAGACGAAGAACATTATAGAACAGATATTTGGGATAAAGAATAAAATGAAAGCAGTAATCCAGCGTGTTAGTAAAGCTAGTGTAACCATTAATAACACAGAAGTTGCTAGTATTAATAATGGCCTTTTAGTATTGTTAGGTATTGTACTTGAGGATACCGAAGAGGATATAAATTGGTTGGTTAAAAAAATAACAAACTGTCGTATTTTTAACGATGATAATCAAGTCATGAATTTGTCGTTATTAGATACCAAAGGAGAAGTTATTGTAGTAAGTCAGTTTACATTACATGCAAGCACAAAAAAAGGAAATCGTCCAAGTTACATAAAAGCAGCTAGACCAGAGGTTGCAATCCCTTTATACGAAACATTTATTAAAAACCTACAATCTGTATTGCCATCTAAAGTTCAGACAGGTCAATTTGGTGCAGATATGAAAGTTAGATTGCTAAATGATGGTCCAATTACTATAATTATGGATTCTAAAAATAAAGAGTGACATGAATAAAAAGGTTGCGTCATTTATCTTAGTTAGTATTATTACATAATAATAAGTTATATAATTAATTATTTGTTTAATGATAATTATACTCAAATTCAGAGGGTTAAAATGTCTGTTTTTAATGGAGTAACGTTGGCTTTTTTTGAAATACTAATTAGACCTTTGCTATTTAAAAATAAGGATTAAAATAAATCGTTAATTTATATAAATTTAAACTAAACAATTTTCTTTTTTTAGGTCTTATTTATATATTGAGAACTAAATTAACAAAATGTTACTTAACCAATTATTTAAAAGTATAAGTCTTATACTTTTATTCTCAACCACCAGTTTTTCACAAGATAATTTTCAATCTTTAATTTTTAATCCAGAACTAAAAAAAAATGCAGATGCTATTGTTAGATCAAGTAACCTGAATTATACAATAGAAGCAAGAGATAAAATAGTAATCACAGAAAAACGAATAGTTACTGTTTTTAATAAAAGTGGTGAAAAACATATTCAAGCAGTTGTTTATTATGACCAATCTAAAACTATCAAAAAGCTAGAAGCAGTTATATTAAACAGTTTTGGAAAAGAAGTCAAGAAGATAAAAAAAAGAGACTTTTTAGATGTAAGTGTAGCTGATGGCGTTTCAATTTTTAATGATACTAGAGCTAAATATTTTGACTATACAGCATCAAGTTATCCTTACACAGTTGTTTTTGAGGCAGAAGTCGTTTCTAATAATACAGCATTTATACCACAATGGTTTCCTGTTAGTAATTATTATTTAAGTGTAGAGCATGCTTCAATATCTATTGATAATCAAACAGATATTCAATTAGATTTTAAAGAAAACAATATTGAAAACTATGAAATTACTAAATTGTCAGATTTCAATTATGAAGTTAATAACCTTAAAGCCATAAAAAAAGAAGCTTATAGTCCTTCGTTTTATCAATTTGCTCCATCTGTTAAGTTCGCGCTTAAACAGTTTAGTATGTTAGGTGTAGATGGTGAAAATAATAACTGGAACGAATTTGGTAAATGGATGAGTGATAAATTAATATCAGGTACAGAGGTTTTACCAGAATCAGTTGTTAATCAAATTAAATCCTTAACTAAAGAAGCAAAAACAGATCTTGAGAAGGCTAAAATAGTTTATAATTTCATGCAAAATAAAACACGCTACATTAGTGTGCAAATTGGTATTGGTGGATGGAAGCCTATGTTAGCAAGCGATGTTGATAGATTAGGTTATGGAGATTGTAAAGGTTTGTCTAATTATACAAAAGCATTATTAGACGCAGTTGGTGTTACATCGTATTATACTATAGTTTATGGTGGTCATGACCTGAGAGATATTGATCAAGGTTTTTCATCATTACAAGGTAATCATGCTATTTTGTCAATACCTAATGGAGATCAGTTTATTACTCTGGAGTGCACAAATCAAACCGTACCTTTTGGTTATAATGCAAACTTTACAGATGATAGAGACGTTTTGATTGTTACTCCTTCCGGAGGAAAAATTATACATACAAAAGTATACTCAGTTTTAGAGAATAGCCAATTTAGCAATGCTAAAATAATTTTGGATAGTTTAGGTGGTTTTAAAGCTAATTTAAACATTCATTCAAAAGGAACTCAATATGATAAATACAGAAGATTTGAGGTGCAAACTGATAAAGAAAATAAACTATCCTATAAAAATAAGTTTTCAGATATAAATAGTCTAGAAATAAATAAAATCAAATTCGAAAATGATAAGGATCAAGTTGTTTTTAAAGAGTCAGTAGATTTGAGTGTTGATAAATATGTTACCAAAGCAGGAGGTCGATGGATATTACAACCAAATGTATTTAATAAGTTTAAATCAGCACCACCAAGATACACAAATAGAAATTTGGATTTTGAAATTGATAGAGGTTTTATAGATGAAGATGAATATAAATTTATATTACCTAGTAATATATTGGTAGAGGCTTTACAAGATGAAGTTAACATAAAAAATAAGTTTGGTGAATACCATTTTTCAATCACAAAACTTGATGACAATCAGTTAGTTTTCAAACGTAAAGTTATTATAAATAAAGGTCAATTTTTAAAAGAAGAATATAAAGCTTTTAGAAAATTTAGACTGGCTATCTCAAAACACGATAATTCAAAAATAATACTAAAAACAACCAATAATTAAATGAAGAAAATCGCTATTATCACAATTTTATTAATCTCTTATTTAAGTCATTCTCAAAATTTTAAATTTGGAAAAGTCAGTAAAGAAGAGCTACAACAAGAAGAGCATCCAACAAATAGTGATGTTAATGCAGCTTTTTTATTTAAAAAGCAATACATCAATTTTCCTTTTAATGAAAATGATGGATTTACTCAAGATATAAAAGTACATGAACGTGTAAAAATATATGACAAAGAAGGTTTTGAATGGGCAACCAAGAAAATTCAATTATATGATGAAAACAGCTCTAAAAGACAAAAAGTTGTAAACTTAAAAGCCTATACCTATACTTTAGTAAACGGTAAAGTAAAAAAAACAAAACTAAAAAGCGAAAGTGTTTTTGAGAAAAAAAACAACCAATATTGGAGAACAAAAACGTTTACAATGCCAGGTCTTTTGGAAGGTTGTATTATAGAATATGAGTATGTTATAAAATCACCGTTTTTGTCTATTGATGATTTAGTTTTACAAGAAGAAATACCCATTAACAAATTAGAATTTGATGTTATTACTCCAGAGTATTTTAATTACAATAAGTTAGTTAACCCAAAATCATCGTATATACCCAAAATTCAAGAATCAAAAAGAAGGAGGAAAGAAACAATATCTAGTAAAAGTCGATCAGGTAATAGGACTGTAAGTTCTACTACAACTATATCAAACTTCGATTTTACAGAAAATGTAATAAAGGTGTATCAGGATGACATACCTGGGCTAACTAAAGAACCTTATACTAATAATATAGATAGTTATAAAACTAAAGTAGCTTTAGAGTATGCTTATTTTAGAGGTAGAGATAGTAAGGTTAAGAGTTATGCTACTACTTGGGAGAAAATTGCAGAAAATATTAATAAAAATGAAAATTTTGGAGGAGAGTTAAAAAAAAATAAATACTTTAAAGAAGTAATTGATAATTTGATTTCAGAAACTAAATCTAATAGTGAAAAATTAAATTTAATTTTTAATTACGTTCAAAATAATATTAAGTGGAATGATTTTGTAGGTGTCTTGACATCTAAAGGGTTAAAATCTGCATTTAAAGATAAGGTAGGTAATATAGCAGATATTAATTTAATGTTGGTGTCAATGCTACGTTACGCTGGATTAAATGCAAACCCAGTCTTGGTTAGTACAAAAAGCAATGGAGTGCCTCTTTTTCCAACACAATCAGGATTTAATTACGTTATTTGTGCTGTAGAAGATACCGATAATGTAATTTTATTAGATGCTTCAAACCCAAATACTAAACCTAATATAATTCCTGAATTTGTGATCAATTGGAAAGGTCGATTGATAAGAGAGAATGGATCTTCAACTTGGATTGATTTAAATCCTAAAAATATTTCTAAATCAATGATATTAGCTAATTATCATTTTAATGAAGATTTATCTATTTCTGGAAAAGCTCGAGAAGTTAAAACTAATTACGAAGCTTTAAGTTTTAGAGATGATAATTTGAGTTCTCAGTCGATAATTCAAAAGTTGGAGAATAAACATTTAGGTTTGACTATTAGTAATTTAGAGGTTAAAAATACTAAGTCTAAATCAAAACCTATATTAAATTCTTATGAGTTTAATATAGAAAATGGACCAGAGGTTATTGCAGATAAATTGTATTTATCCCCTTTGTTATTTTTTAATCAAAAAGAGAATCCTTTTATTCAAGATACAAGATTATACCCTGTAGATTTTGTGTTTCCAAGATCTAATAAAATAACGGTTGGTTTCGAACTTCCAGAAGGTTATATTGCAGAGTTTGTACCTGAAAAAGCCATGGTTAGTTTTAATGATGGCGAAGCTAGTTTTTCTTATTTAATAAAACAAACAGCTAATAATTTTCAATTAATAGCTACATTAGATATTAACAAAACACTAATTTTACCTAAAGATTATGAGAATTTTAAAAGCTTTTATCAATTGGTAATCGATAAGTATAACGAAAAAATAGTGCTTAAAAAACAATAAAATGGATATCAAAAACGCACAATTAGAAGTAGATAATTGGATAAAGAATCATGGTGTTCGTTATTTTAACGAGCTAACAAACATGGCGCAACTTACAGAAGAAGTAGGTGAAGTAGCACGTATAATAGCTAGACGTTATGGAGAGCAAAGTGAAAAAGAATCCGATAAAAACAAAGATTTAGGTGAAGAGTTAGCAGACGTCATGTTTGTTGTCTTATGTTTGGCAAATCAAACAGGAATAGATCTTCAAGAGGCTTTTGATAAAAAGTTAGACCTAAAAACTAAGCGTGATCATGATAGACATCACAATAATCAAAAATTAAAATAACGTAACGTTATTTCTGCGTAAGCAAAATTAATATCACATGAATTTACATTTAAATATATCAGTAATAGAGTCAAAGTCATCCATTCAAATTACAGGCTCAAAAAGCGAGTCTAATAGGTTGTTACTGTTACAAGCTTTATATCCAAGTATTAAAATTGAAAATGTATCCAACAGTGATGATTCTGTATTAATGTCAAAAGCATTAGCTTCTAAAGATCAAATTGTAGATATCCATCATGCAGGAACAGCAATGCGATTTTTAACTGCTTATTTTTCAACTAAAGAAGGTCGTGTTACAGAGCTTACTGGTTCTAAACGCATGAAAGAACGTCCTATTGCAATTCTTGTAGATGCATTAAATCAATTAGGCGCAGACATAACTTATAAAGAAAATCATGGGTTTCCTCCTCTAATAATAAAAGGAAAAAAGTTAACTAAAAGTAAAGTTAATCTAAAGGCAAATGTAAGTAGTCAATACATTTCGGCTTTACTGCTAATAGCCTCTACATTAGAAAACGGTTTAGAATTAACTTTAGATGGAGAAATTACCTCTGTGCCTTATATAAAAATGACATTAAGTTTATTAAATCAAATAGGCATTAAAACGACTTTTGAAGGTAACATCATAACTATTCAGCCTAAGCAGCAATCGCAAGTTGATTTAAAACAATTAACTGTTGAAAGTGATTGGTCATCTGCATCCTATTTTTATAGTATAGTAGCGATGTCTGCTTTAGGTACTACAATTAAACTATCCTCATATAAACAAGATAGTCTTCAAGGCGATTCGGTTTTAGCTAAAATATATCAGGCATTTGGTGTGACTACAACTTATAGCAATAATGCTGTAACTCTTGAAAAAACTAAGGATGTAAATCAAGATACCAATATAGAGTTTGATTTAAAAAATGCTCCAGATATAGCACAAACTATATCTGTAACAGCGTTTGGATTAGGACTAAGTTGTCACTTAACGGGTTTACATACTTTAAAAATTAAAGAAACAGACCGTTTAGTCGCTTTAAAAACCGAAATAGAAAAACTAGGAGGCCAAGTTGCAATTACTGATAATAGTTTAACGCTACAAAAAGCCACAAAACATAATGCTAATATTACAATTGCTACCTATAATGACCACAGAATGGCTATGGCATTTGCACCTTTAGCACTAAAACAAGACATAATTATTCAAGATTATAAAGTAGTTTCTAAATCTTATCCTACATTTTGGGACGATTTAGCAGCTTTGGGCTTCATTTTTAGCGTTTAATAAATAATAATTGGTCATTTACTTGACAAGGCCTATCTCCAGATTGTATATTTGCAATCTTGTTTAACTAAACATTTTTTTATTACATGAAATTATCACACTTCAATTTTGAATTACCTGAAGAGCTTCTAGCGGAATATCCAGCAGAAAACAGAGACGAGTCTCGTTTGATGGTATTAAACCGAAAAGAACAAACCATTGAGCATAGAATGTTCAAAGATTTAATCGAGTATTTCGACGAGAAAGATGTGATGATTCTTAATAATACCAAAGTATTTCCAGCACGTCTATTTGGTAACAAAGAAAAAACTGGAGCAAGAATAGAAGTATTCTTATTACGCGAATTAAATCAAGAGCAACGTCTTTGGGACGTATTAGTAGATCCAGCACGTAAAATTCGTATTGGTAACAAACTGTATTTTGGTGATGACGAAACCTTAGTAGCAGAAGTCATTGACAATACAACATCAAGAGGACGTACATTACGTTTTCTTTATGATGGATCATACCAAGAATTCAGAAAAAAATTACAAGACTTAGGTGAGACGCCATTACCTAAATATATTAAAAGAGAAGTTGAGCCAGAAGACGAGCAACGCTACCAAACCATCTATGCTAAAAACGAAGGTGCAGTAGCAGCTCCAACAGCAGGATTACATTTTTCTAGACATTTGTTAAAACGTCTAGAAATAAAAGGAGTTGACTTTGCAGAAGTAACTTTACACGTTGGATTAGGGACTTTTAATCCAGTAGAAGTTGAAGATTTGTCAAAACATAAAATGGATAGCGAAGAGCTTAAAATTGAAGCTCCAGCAGTAGAAGTTATTAATAAAGCGCAAAAAGAAAAACGTCGTATCTGTGCAGTAGGTACAACAGCAATGCGTGCCATAGAAAGCTCAGTGTCATCAAGCGGTACTCTTAACGAAATAGAAGGATGGACCAATAAATTTATCTTTCCACCATACGATTTCAGTATTGCAAATGCAATGATTACAAACTTCCATACGCCCAAATCAACATTATTAATGATGGTTTCAGCATTTGCAGGACATGATTTCATGAAAAAAGCATACGAAGAAGCAGTAAAAGAAAAGTATAAATTTTACAGTTACGGAGACGCGATGTTAATCATATAAACCTAAATTAATTTAGGAGCACATCCAAAACATAAAACCTCTTTAAACCCTAAAAAGTAAAAGAGGTTTTTTTATGGCATTACTCAAGGGTCGCGCTCTCGACAGTCGCTTTGCATTTGCTTTAATGCAAAAGCAAGAGCTTCAACAAATGTCTCTATCGCTAATGCAATAGCAGCCAAGGCATAGTAAGTAAATTAAAGTATAGTAAATCCGCAAAGCTTTCACTATTTTTGCAATTCAATGGAAATCAAGAAAAAAGACATACGCGCATTAACCAAAGACCAATTAAGAGAATTCTTCCAAAATCAAGGTGATAAAGCCTTTAGAGGTAATCAAGTCTATGAGTGGCTATGGAATAAAGGAGCACACACCTTTGAGGACATGACTAATCTGTCCAAAGACACACGTCAAATGCTACAAGATAACTTTGTGATAAATCATATCAAGGTAGACGTTATGCAACGTAGTAGTGATGGTACAGTAAAAAATGCAGTACGATTACACGATGACTTAATAGTAGAGTCTGTTTTAATACCAACAAAAACTAGGACCACAGCATGCGTCTCTAGTCAAGTAGGTTGTAGTTTAGATTGTAAATTTTGTGCTACAGCACGATTAAAACGTATGCGTAATCTAAATCCAGACGAGATATACGACCAAGTAGTAGCAATAGACAGAGAAAGTAGATTATACTTTGATAGACCACTTAGTAACATTGTGTTTATGGGAATGGGAGAACCATTGATGAACTACAATAATGTACTTAAAGCTATAGATAAAATTACATCACCAGAAGGTTTAGCAATGTCACCAAAGCGTATTGTGGTATCAACATCAGGAGTGCCAAAAATGATAAAAAAAATGGCAGATGATGATGTTAAATTTAAACTTGCAGTATCCTTACACTCAGCAATAGATGAAGTTAGAACATCCATAATGCCATTTAATGCAACATTCCCCTTAGCAACGTTAAGAGAGGCTTTAGTATATTGGTATGAAAAAACAAAAAACAGAATTACTTACGAGTATGTCGTGTGGGAAGGTATAAACGATAAACGTAAGGATGTTGATGCTTTGGTCGAGTTTTGCAAATTTGCACCAAGTAAAGTAAACTTAATAGAATACAATCCTATCGATGATGGAATATTCCAGCAAGCTAAGTCAGAAGCTATTGATATGTATCAAAAAGTTTTAGAAGCTAATAATATAACAGTAACAGTAAGACGCAGTAGAGGTAAAGATATTGATGCTGCCTGTGGACAATTGGCAAATAAAGAATAATTCTTTAATTAAATAATGTAAAACATAAAAAAGGGACTTTAATATTTTATTAAAGTCCCTTTTTTATGTTTTATAACTAAACTTATTCCTTAATAAATTTAATGGTTTGTTCTTGACTGCCAGCTGTAATTGTCATAAAATAAATACCAGTATTTAAGTTGTTTATTTTAATAGATTTATCAATAATACTCTCTGAATTAAGATTAATAACACGTTGACCAACTTGGTTATAAACTTCTACTGTATCAAGTACAGCATCAGATTTAATATGTATAACATCATTAGCAGGATTTGGATAAAGACTAAATTTAGTTTTATTAAATTGTTCAACAGATAGATTAGGATCTGCTTCAGTAGTAAAACTCCAAACTGTACCTGTAGATGTACCTGCACAGTTTGTGCTTTCTATATACCAATAGTAAGTTGTATCGTACTCCCAATCATAAATTACTCCATCACCATTATCAACAGGGTCAATTGTCCCTATATCATTGCCAGAAGTCGTAGTTCCTAAGCTTAAACTATAAGATGACGCTGCTCCACCTGCAGTGTCATCAGCCCATAAAAAAGGTGTGATAAGTAGTTCTGTCGGATCTGTTGTATCTATTGCAACGCCAATAGCTCCATTAGCAGGAGTAGGAGTTATAGCAGCAACAGGAGCACTGTCTGTACAAGATGTTGTTGTAAAACTCCAAACAGTTCCTGTTGTCGTACCAAAACAATTTACAGCATCCACTTTCCAGTAATATGTTGTGTTATATTCCCAGTCATAAGTAATTCCATTTCCACTAGTAGCTCCAGTAATGGTCCCTAAATCAGCACCAGAAGTGGTGATTCCTAGTGTAAGGTTATAGCTATCCGCAAGATTACCTGAGGTTGCATCAACCCATTCAAAAGGTGTGATTAAAAGATCTGTTGGATCTGTCGAGTCTATTGGGATATTAGTAGCACTATTTATAGGTGTTGGTGTTGTTGCAGCATTTGGAGCACTTGTCGCTGTGCATGTACAGGTAGAACATTCTATGTTAGTGGCTATATCTGTATTTCCTCCTCCAGTACAAATACTATTAACTGTCCAGAAACAGTAGATGCTAGTAACTCCAGTACCAGCAGTAAATGTAACAGAATTTGCTCCATGAGTTATTACTGTTGTAGCATCACTTTCAGTTACAGTAATATACATTGCTGCAGTTACTGTATATGTCTCTCCAGGAACAATACCTGTTAATATAGAAAATTCGTTGTCAGCATAATTGTCAATAGCAATTGATTGAACTCCTGGAGCATTAGAAATATTTACACTAAATGATGGCCATTGGAAGTCTTGATTGGTACATTGTCCATAAGACCAATTTATAAAGCCTAAAAATAAAATAAATAATAGAGTAGTTTTTTTCATATTGTTAGTATAAGTAGTTTAGTATTGATTAAAGTTATTTAAATATACTTTTTTTAGAAGTGATTTAACATATTTTTAAGCCCAAGGATCTGTATTTTAATAAGTTGTGTGAATGTTTGTGCTAATATTATGGATAATGTATTAAAAAAGGTCAATATTTAAAATATTAAAATCAGAGTAATATGTAATTTTGTTTTATGATTAATTTTATTAATCACTTACAAAGAAGTTCTTTAATTATCATTAATTTTGCTAAAAGCACTTTAAATTGAAAATTACCGAACAAATAAAACAGCCTATTGCGTTTGAAATGGAACTTTTTGAACAAAAATTTAGGTTGGCAATGTCTTCTAAAGTTGCTTTACTAAATCGTATTACTTATTATATAGTTAATCGTAAAGGGAAGCAAATGCGACCTATGTTTGTCTTTTTGGTAGCCAAAATGGTGTCTAATGGAGAGATTAGCGAGCGTACTTATCGAGGAGCTTCAGTAATTGAGCTTATTCATACCGCAACTTTAGTTCATGATGATGTTGTTGATGACAGTAATAAACGTCGTGGCTTCTTTTCAATTAATGCCTTATGGAAAAATAAAATAGCTGTACTGATTGGTGATTTCTTATTATCAAAAGGACTGTTGTTATCTATTGATAATAATGATTTTGATTTATTAAAAATCATTTCTATTGCTGTAAGAGAAATGAGTGAAGGTGAATTACTTCAAATTGAAAAAGCCAGAAAACTTGATATCACAGAAGACGTTTATTATGAAATTATAAGACAAAAAACAGCAACATTAATTGCTGCTTGTTGTAGTCTTGGTGCAGCCTCAGTAAAACCTAATTCTGTTGAGGTTGAAAGTATGCGTAAATTTGGAGAGTTAATAGGTATGGCATTTCAAATTAAAGATGATTTGTTTGATTATGGTAAACAAAGCATAGGTAAACCTACAGGAATAGATATTAAAGAGCAAAAAATGACGCTTCCATTAATATATGCTTTAAATAATTGCTCTAAAAAGGACAAAAAATGGCTAATTAACTCGATTAAAAATCACAATAAGGATAAAAAACGAGTAAACCAAGTCATTGATTTTGTTAAGCAAAATGGAGGTTTAGATTATGCTATTTCTAAAATGGAAGCTTTTCAGCAAGAAGCTTTATTGCTACTTAATAATTTCCCGCAATCTGAATACAAAGACTCACTTGAGTTAATGGTTAATTACGTTATTGAAAGAAAAAAATAATTTTTTTTCATCCTCAGGCAACCATTAGTATAAAGTTTGCGTCTTTATAAATAGAAGACCAAACTAAATAACATTTTTGTGAAGGTAGTAACTTTATTTAATAACGAAGCCAAGCTAATAAAAAAAGCAATTCAGAATAATCGTGAAGCACAACACGTATTGTTTGAAATGCATGCGCCTAAAATGCTAAGTGTATGTCGTTATTATGTAAAAGACCTTCAACACGCTGAAGAAGCTATGCTAAATGGTTTTTTTAAAGTGTTTTCTAATTTAAAAAACTTTAAATCAGAAGGAAGTTTTGAAGGTTGGATAAGACGCATTATGGTAAGAGAGTCTATTTCTTATTTAAGACAAAAAAAAGAAGTACAGTTTGTTTATGAAGATTATCAGCATGTTGAGATTGAGGATTCAAATTCGCAACAATATGATGTAGCCCAATTACAAGAATTAATTGATACGTTACCCGAAGGCTATAAAATGGTTTTTATAATGTATGCAGTTGAGGGTTACAAACATGCTGAGATTTCAAAGCTTTTAAATATAAGTGAAGGAACATCAAAATCGCAGTTATTTAAAGCAAGAAAATTATTACAAGAAAAAATTAAGGCATTAAACACAAAAGATTATGGCACCAAATAAATTTGAAAATCATTTAAAAGAGACTTTGGATCGTCGTACAATTACGCCAAGTAAAAATGCTTGGAGTCAATTAGATTCAAGATTAGATAACCAACAAAGTAAACGTAAATTTCCGTTTTGGTTGTTAGGGTTGGCTGCTACCTTTACAGGAGTTTTCTTAGCTGTTTTTCTATTTAATAATAATCAAGTAGAACCCATTAATGTTGTAATAGATCTTAAAAAAGAAAAAATAGAGGTTCCTGTTAAAAAAATAAACAAAAAGAAAATTGAAGTTGCGAACTCAGGAGAAACAGAAAAAGAAACAAAAACAAAACAAGAAGAAAGTACTAAAATAAAACCAAGTAAGATCTCTTCTAATAATATAAATAAGACTATTGCAAAAGTTTCAGTATCTACTAAAATAGAAAAGGGTAATCAACTTACTACTAAAGCATCTGTTTCTGAAAATGATAATAATACTGCAGTTGCTAATGCAATTACAGATTCAATTAAACCTAATAACGCTTCAAGTAAACCATCTGTTAATAATGAAGCGGAAGTATTATTAAATAAAGCTTATGCTGAGGTAAGACAGAATAAAAATAAATATAAATCAGAAAAAATAAACGCTAATTCACTATTGGAGGATATTGAAATGTCATCTGAAAAATCCTTAAAAAACAGATTGTTTCACGCTGTAAAATCAGGCTACGAAACTTTAAAAACGACAGTAGTTGAACGCGATTATTAAATCAATTAATCATTAACAAAAAACGAACAATTATGAACACCATTACAAAACATTTAGTATATATGTTATTAGTATTGACAGCTTATCAGGTCAGTGCGCAGGATCAAGATTCGGTTACTAAACTAGAAGAAATTAAAGCAACCATTAAAGCTCAAGAAAAAGAAGCTTTAAAAGTTGAAGTCGACCTAATTAATGACCAGTTAGAAGCAGATGAGATTTCTTTTGATGAAGCTGAAGTTTTAAAAAGACTTGCTGCAGAAAAAAGGGCATCTAATATTGAAAACAGAATAATCATTGCTCAAAACCGATTAGACTATTTAAAGCGTAATGATAAAGAGTTTGATGTCAACACTAGAAAAACACTACTTTCACTAAAAATTGGTGATGATGATAATAATGAGATTTTAGGTATTCATACAGCTGTAACGCCTCCAAAAAAAGACATACGTACGTCTAATCAATTGATATTTGCAATGGGATTTAATAATGCTATAATTGATGGTGTAAATTTAGATGATTCACCATACAAATTAGGAGGTTCTGGTTTTGTAGAGCTAGGTTGGGTTTGGAAAACAAGAGTATTTAAACAGTCTAATTTTTTAAGATTTAAATATGGTTTTTCATTACAATGGAACAAATTAGATATTAAAGATAACTTATACTTTGTTCAAGAAGGTGATCAAACAACATTACAAGAATTTGATGGAGATTTAAAACAAGCTAAGTTTAGAACTACTAGTTTGGTCTTACCACTTCATTTTGAGTTTGGACCATGGAGTAAAAAAGAATATGATGATGGTAGAATACGTTATAATACTTATGATAAGTTTAAAATAGGTATTGGAGGTTATGTAGGTGTAAATGGTAAAGCAGTACAAAAATTAACGTATAAAGAAAATGGAGATCGTGTTAACGATAAGGTTAAAAAAAGCTTTAACACCAATACGTTTACTTATGGATTAAGTGCTTATGTTGGTTTTGATGATATCAGTTTATACGCAAAATACGATTTAGCACCAATTTTTAAAAATCAAACCATTGATCAAAATAATATTTCACTAGGTCTTAGAGTTGATCTAGATTAAATTAGAGATTATTTTTTTCAAAAAAGCACTTCTTTTTTTAGTAAAGGAAGTGCTTTTTTGTTTTTGGATGTTGTAAACACTCATTTTTTCAGTGTGTTAAATAAAAATTATTTTTTTTGTAAAAAAGTTTTTTATTCAAAAAAAAGTATTTCATTTGTAGCCATAATAGCTGAACACTTTGAACTCTGTTTCTATGTTCGGGCTTTTGGAAATTAGGAAGTCATATTCAAAAGCAGCTTACAGATTAAGCAACCGAATTTTAAAGCTAACTTCCGCTTTTACTTCTATATATGCTAGTCAGCATCAATTTGGCTTTGTGCCTACTTGTGACCTTAAAATTCAGATTTGACGGACTGTTTAAATTTCTTTTTAATTCTAAAAGAAACCTTTAATAACACGATTTCAATTTTAATTTTAATGTTTCAAAACAACAATGAATACTAAATACATAGACTTAATAAGTCAAACTTTTGATTTTCCTCAACCAGAATTTAAGTTAGAGGATAAGACGCTTCAATTTCATGATATAGATTTAATGGATTTGGTGGAAGAGTATGGTGCACCTTTAAAATTCACCTATTTGCCACAAATTTCTAACAATATACAACGCGCTAAAACTTGGTTTAATAATGCTATAAAAAAGCATGATTATAAAGGTAATTATAACTACTGTTATTGTACAAAAAGCTCGCATTTTAAACATGTTTTAAACGAAGCTTTAAAAAACGATATACATATAGAAACCTCCTCTGCTTTTGACATTGATATAGTCGAAAACCTAAAAAAAGAAGGTAAAATTACTAATGAAACTTTTGTTATAAGTAATGGCTTTAAACGCGAGCAATATGTAACAAACATTGCAAGATTAATTAATAATGGGCAAAAAAACTGTATTCCTATTATTGATAATTATGAAGAGATAGATTTACTATCAGAAGAAATAGAAGGCAACTTTAAAGTAGGTATTAGAATAGCATCAGAGGAAGAACCTAAATTTGAATTTTATACCTCAAGATTAGGTATAGGTTATAAAAATATCCTTCCGTTTTATAAAAATCAAATTAAGAATAATACAAAAGTCGAGCTTAAAATGCTTCACTTTTTTATCAATACAGGTATTAGAGACAATGCCTATTATTGGAACGAGCTTTTAAAATGTCTTAAAGTATATACAAGTTTAAAAAAGATTTGTCCAAGTTTAGATAGTTTAAATATTGGAGGAGGTTTCCCTATTAAAAACTCGTTGGCTTTTGAGTTTGATTACGAGTATATGATAGATGAAATTATTAATCAAATCAAACAGACTTGTGAAGAGGAAGGTGTAGGTGTACCAAATATTTTTACTGAGTTTGGAAGCTTTACAGTTGGAGAAAGTGGTGGAGCAATCTATAAAGTATTATACCAAAAACAACAAAACGATCGTGAAAAATGGAATATGATAAATTCATCTTTTATAACAACTTTACCAGATACTTGGGCTATTAACAAGCGTTTTGTGATGTTACCAATTAACCGTTGGAACGATTCTTATGAGCGTGTTTTGCTTGGTGGATTAACTTGCGATAGTGACGATTATTATAATAGTGAGCAACACATGAATGCTATTTATTTACCAAAATATAATAAAGACAAACCCTTATACATAGGTTTTTTTAACACAGGAGCCTATCAAGAAACAATAGGTGGTTTTGGAGGTTTGCAACACTGTTTAATACCATCTCCAAAACACATATTAATAGATAGAGATAAAGATGGAAACATCACAAAAACAATTTTTTCAGAACAACAAAAAAGTGAAGACTTACTTAAAATTTTAGGTTATGCAAACTAAAACGTATGCTGGTATTCCAGAAGAATTAGCTAAACTAGAAAAAGCTAAAATTGTATTAATACCTGTGCCTTATGATGGTACAAGTACATGGCAAAAAGGAGCAGATAAAGGTCCTGAAGCATTTTTGGATGCTTCTGAAAATATGGAGCTTTACGATATCGAAACAGATACTGAAGTATATAATCAAGGTGTGTATTTAGCTAATGCAGTAACCGAAAATAGCTCTCCAGAAGCGATGGTAGACGCAGTACATCAAGCGACTAAAAAGTACATCAAAAAAAATAAGTTTGTAACTATTTTTGGAGGTGAGCACTCTGTATCTATTGGTACCATACGTGCTTTTAATGAAATGTACCCAAGTCTAACCGTTTTACAGTTGGATGCACATGCAGATTTACGTAAACAGTATGAAGGGTCTACATGTAATCACGCATGTGCTTTGTATGAAGCTAGTCAAAATACTAACTTAATTCAGGTTGGAATCCGATCTATGGATGCAATTGAAAAAACAGTCATGGATCAAGACAAAACATACTTTGCGCATGACATGGCTATGGATGACACTTGGATTGATAGTGCAGTCGACCAAATGACAGACAATGTATTTATAACAATAGATTTAGACGCTTTTGATCCTTCAATAATGCCAAGTACAGGTACACCAGAACCAGGTGGATTATTATGGTATGAAACATTAGAATTTTTAAAACAAGTTTTTGAAGAAAAAAACGTCGTAGGTTTTGATATAGTGGAATTGTGTCCTAACAAAACAGACAAGTCTTCAGACTTTTTAGCAGCAAAATTATATTACAAAATGTTAAGTTATAAGTTTTTAAATCAAGACGCAGAAGACGATTACGACAACACATACGACAGCAATACACAAAAAAATAACACTTCTAAATTTAACGAAGATGATGAATACTAAAGGCCCAATTTCTCAATTTATACAACACCATTATTTACACTTTAATGCAGCAGCTTTGGTAGATGCAGCTAAAGGTTATGAAACCCAATTAGACAATGGTGCAAAAATGTTAGTATCCTTAGCAGGAGCTATGAGTACTGCTGAACTTGGTAAAAGTTTTGCTGAAATGATAAGACAAGATAAAGTACATATAATTTCTTGTACTGGAGCAAATTTAGAAGAAGATATCATGAATTTGGTAGCGCATTCTCACTACAAGCGTGTTCCAAATTATCGCGATTTAACACCTCAAGAAGAGTGGGATTTACTAGAAAAAGGTTTAAACCGTGTGACAGATACTTGTATTCCAGAGCACGAAGCCTTTAGACGTTTACAACATCATATTGAAAAAATATGGAAAGACGCAGAAGCCAAAGGTGAGCGTTACTTACCACATGAGTATATGTATAAGATGTTATTGTCAGGTGTTTTAGAAGAGTATTATGAGATTGATTTAAAAGATTCTTGGATGTATGCTGCTGCAGAAAAAAACTTACCAATAGTTTGTCCTGGTTGGGAAGACAGTACAATGGGTAATATTTTTGCAAGCTATGTTTTAAAAGGAGAGCTTAAAGCAAGTACAATGAAGTCAGGTATAGAATACATGACATTTTTAGCAGATTGGTACACAGATAATTCTCAAAACGGAATTGGATTTTTTCAAATAGGAGGTGGTATTGCAGGAGATTTTCCAATTTGTGTAGTGCCAATGCTGTATCAAGATATGGAACGTACCGAAACTCCGTTTTGGAGCTACTTTTGTCAAATAAGTGACTCAACAACAAGTTACGGATCATATTCTGGAGCTGTGCCAAACGAAAAAATAACTTGGGGAAAACTAGATATAGACACACCTAAGTTTATTGTAGAAAGTGATGCAACAATTGTAGCTCCATTAATTTTCGCCTACATTTTAGGCTTATAATTACTTTTAAAAATGAAAAAAACAGACCATTTAAAACGCGTTATTGTTGATTTTAAAAAGCTAACACCAGAAATACTGAAATTGTTAGTAGACAAATATCCATATGGTTATGATGACGATCATATAATCGAATTTAAAAATGCTAAAAATGAACTAGTTGAAGCTGTAGAAGTCACTACTGACGACACAAAATATTTAGTAAAAGTTAGCACCAAATTGGTGAAAACTATGGAGGATTACGATGAAGATGATTATGAAAATTTTGAAGAGGACGATCCTGATGCAATACAAGATCCAGAGGTAAAATCAAGCGAAGAGCAAGATCACGATTATTAAACATGTATACAGTAGTTGCCTATCAGGTAGCCAGCACTATCAATATTAAACAATGTAAACAACAACTGTCTTGGCAGTTGTTGTTTAATGATAGTGATGAGCTGTATTACAAATGCGACGATAATGCATTTGTATACATTTTTCAGTATGGTATTGTAAGCTTTTTTAATATGACAGAGCAATCTATTAAGCAAGCTTTAGATCGTATCAAACCTTTTTCAAATAATTACTTGTCAGAAAAATTATCAGAAGAAGTTAATGTTATTATTAAACCAAATAGTCTAAAAGTAGATTATAATCATATTCAATTGCCAGAGCTTAATGACGAGACTATAAGATTAGTCATGCTTAACGTGTCACAAAGTGTAGCTTTAGATCGTTATTCTGAAATTACATATGATTTATTAGAACAAACCAATAAACACACCTTGTATTTAGAGCAAAAAGGAAAGCTTGATATATCTGGTAATAAATTAAAACGTTTTATTGGTAGAACATTAAACATTAAAAACCGAATTTCTGAAAATTTATACATATTTGATTCGCCCAACATCACTTGGGAAAATCAACAATTAAATCAGCTTAATCAAGATTTAAAAGCCATATTTGATTTAAAAGATAGGTATAGATTAATTAGAGACCGAATAGAAATTATTAAAGAAAATCTAGAGCTTTTTAAAGATATAATGGACCATAAGGAAAGTAGTAAACTAGAGTGGATCATTATTATTTTAATTGTCATAGAAGTGTTTGATATGTTTATTGCTAAAATTTTGTAAACTAAATTCTTATATCTAACTTATAAACTGCAAAAAACAATAACCACGCGTATTAAAACAGATTTTAATACTAAAAGCAATTTTGGACTTGAGGTGGCAAACTTCCAAAAACAAAAAACATCAGCAATTAAATACTATTTAAATTTAAAATGAAAGCAAAATTAATTATCATAGCAATAGCTTTTTTAAGCTTAACCTCATTTGTCTCTAATAATACTATGACTGTAACAGGTGTTTACAAAGGAGTTGTAGAATATGATTATGTGTTTCATATAAATGAAACCGACAGGTCAATGACGTTTCAATATTTGTCTGATGAAGCTTTAGAAGCTTTTGACTTGGACTCAGAAGAATTTGTTGGAAGCAAATTTGAAGTAACCTATGAGGTGCTTCAAGAAATGAGTGAAGACACTGAAGGTAACGAAGTAGAGATAGAAATATATACAATCACAGCGTTAGAGTTGATAGACTAATTTTTTTACTCGCTAGCATTAAAAAACAATCGGAATCTATTCCGATTGTTTTGTTTTATACCATTAAAATAATTCTAATTTATTTAAGATAATCTGTCTTTAAAACAAAAAGAAAAAGGTGACTTATTTATTTTTTAATTAAAAAAAAGTAGTATTATAATAATTTTAATTGGTTAAAATGCATTTAAATCTACGTTTAGGTTCTCTTTTTTGTTTTTTTTAACTCAAAATTTCAATTTTTATTAGTAAATTCATTGTAGTGGTAAGTTCTAATATTATTAGGTTTTATAAGGTGTCAGCTTATTAAAAACTTTACGACTAATCACAATAATACGTATCTTTGCGTAATTTTTATAATACAATGATTGACTTAAACGACAATATAAATTTACCTTTTTCGTTGCAGATTAGTTTTAATAAATTAATCCAACGATATGAAGCATTAGTAAATAGTGATGATCCATTTACTGCTGCCAAGGCACGTCGTATATTAAAACTTCAAGAAGATCATCCAGAGTTAAAAGATGGTTTTAGTAAAATTTCAGTATTAGAGCAACACAAAGAAGCTATTCAAATTTTATTACAAGATTCGTTTAGTGAAGTTTTGACACTAAACGAAATTAAAACAGCAAGTGTACCGTATCACAATTTTATTTTTAATGCCACAAAGCGATTTGAAAATATAATAAAAACTGCTGGTCCAGACTTTGAGTTGGTCATAAAAAATATGCCAGAAAACGATTGGTATATTTTAAGTTGTACCATTATCATGAGTTTTTGTTATAATTTCAATACCAACTTTAAAAGACCATTGTATTATGAAATTCCTGATGAAAATGGAATTTTAAGAATTTATAGAATTACTTATAATGCAGATTTTATGGAAATTATTCCAACAGAAGCTGCGCCTAAATTAACTCAAAACGATTTTGATGAGTTATTAGATAATTTTGAAAATATAGATCTTTGGAAAGAAAAATTTCCTCCAAACAGTTACATTTCAAAAGGATTTGTAATTTCTAACATATTTGATGTTACAGACGATCAGTCTATTTCTAATATAAAAACTACTTTAATAGGTAACAATAAGCGTCAAGACAAAAGTTTTATGGCAGACTTCCAAAAAGTCTTCCGTTCTTTACTTGCTGTTACAGATTTAGAAGTTGGTTTTTCTATTTTTAATAAAGAAGAAAACACCTTAATGAAGGTGCATGATTCTAGTATTAATAGCTTTTTACTTAAAGCAAAAGAGCAATTTAAATGCGAAAATCTATTTTGTCATTACAGTTATGATAAGATTTTAAAAAGCAAAGCTAATTTTGCAATATCTGATGTTGATAAAAGTTTTAAAAAATCGGAAGGACAATCTCCACAAATTAAAGTCTTAAAAGAACAAGGTTTTAAAAGTGCTATTTTTGCTCCAATTGCAGAAGAAGGAGAGTTATTAGCAGTTTTAGAGTTAGTGTCCAAAACACCTAAAGCATTAAATAGTATTAATGCTAATAAGTTACTAGGTGTGATGCCTTTTATTTTGTCTGCTGTTAAACGCTCTAAGTTAGATGAAGAAAACTTAATTCAAGCAATCATCCAGCGTGAATGTACATCAATACATCCAAGTGTAAAATGGAAATTTGAAAGTGCTGCACGTCAATTTATGCAAGAGCAATATAATGGAAATGAAAACCCATCATTTAATAAAATTAGTTTTGATGAGGTTTATCCATTGTTTGGTCAAATAGATGTTAAAGGGTCTTCTGAAGCTAGAAATAGTGCAACTCAAAAAGACTTAGCATTACAATTAACTTTAGTTGAAAAAATTGTTGAAAAAGCCATTTTAAACGAAAGACTTCCAATTTTTGAACAATTATTATTTCAGATTAAATCATATCAAGTCACTTTAAAAGATAGTTTTAAGGTGGATAGTGAGCAAAAAGTAACACATTTTTTCAAACATGAAATTGAGCCACTTTTTAGATTTCAACTTAAAACAAAGTCGTCAATAACAGAAGATATTGAAGATTACTTTAGTAAAGTGGATACTAATTTGGAAGTGATTTATTACTATCGTAAAAATTATGATGATACCATAAGTTTGATTAATAAAAACATGTCTACTTTATTAGATAAAAAGCAGGTTGAAGCGCAAGCTATGTATCCTCACTTTTTTGAACGTTTCAAAACCGATGGAGTAGAGCATAATATGTACATTGGAGAGTCTATAACTAAAGAAGATTCGTTTAACGAATTGTATTTGTATAACCTTAGATTGTGGCAAATGCAAGTTATGATAGATATGGAAACTGCTTTTTATAACAAGCAACACAAATATCCAATTGCATTAGATGTTGCTTCAATGATATTGGTATTTAATCAACCTTTATCTATTAGATTTAGAACAGACGAAAAGCATTTTGATGTTGACGGAACTTACAATGCAAGATATGAGGTTGTAAAAAAACGTGTAGACAAAGCTAATATTAAAGGTACCGATGAGCGTATTACCGCAAAGGGTAAATTGGCAATTGTATATTCTCAACAAGAGGACGAGTATGAATACTTAAAATATGTTAGATTTTTACAATCTAAGCATAAATTAGGTGATGAGGTCGAAATTTTAGAGTTGGAAGACCTTCAAGGTGTCACTGGTTTAAAAGCAATACGAGTTAATATCTTGTATCAAGATGAAACTAATACAAAACAGTTTTATACCTACGATGACTTAATGAACACTATTAAATCTTAAGCTATATAAAATAAATTAAAGGCATTTGGTATTAGTTGTTTGATTTGAGATGTAGTGTTTAAAACATCCTGAATATTTACACCTGGATTGTTTTTTACTGCAATACCAAATGCAATTAATGAGATAATAATACCAATCATAAATACAGTGTAAGTTATTCTTAATAATCTGTATTTGCGCTCTAAAACAATACCTAAAAAGTATAAATCTTTAGTTAAAGATTGATAAATGTAATCTTTGTCACTTATCATTTCATTAATAGCCCATTCAAACTCATCTAATTTCATTTTATGGAAATTACCAAAAAAGGTTAAATTTACTTTTTTATTTTTAACGTCTTCCTTTGTAAACTGACCACTAGTCACGTTTGGTCGTGTGGCAATTATGGACATTACCATTGAGATAACACTAAATAATGTAAAAATAACTGTTGGCCAAGTTAAATAAGGGTTAGTGTCTAATTTTGATATTAAATTAGCTAATACTACAGATATAATAATGGCATTTACCGATAATAATATATTGGCTTTAGTATCAGCAATATCACTTAGTTTGATGTGGTTTTTTAATGCTGTTCTGTAAAACGATTGTATAGCACGTTCAGGACTTTCGTTTTTGTACTGCGCTTTGTATTTAGCCTTAAGCTCTTCGTTTTTTATTTTTGACTTCTGTTTCTTTTTAGATTTAATTAGTTTGGCTAAGTTTTTTTCTTTTCTAGATTGCCAATTTTTTAAAGCGTAATCAGTGTAAAATTTATGTTTTTTAGATAATACTTTTATATTTTCATTTAACCATTCACTAGGTGTATAGTTTGCTATTCCTGCAATTTCAAGTTCTTTTCTTAAAAACTCACTAGCTTCAGGAAAGTATTTTTTTCCAAAATGAGACGAGTCAGCATCGCGTAATACTTTTTCTAATTCTGTAGTTGGTTCAGAGTCAAACTCGGTTGCTAAAATACAATCTTCTACAGCTTTAATTGTAGGTTCGTCTACATTTTGAGTCGTCAAAAATTCTCTTGCAATTTTCGCACTTACAGCTTCATGACCTTCTCTTGTTTGTGTATATCCAACGTCATGTAACAATGCTGCTAATTGAAGTATTTGCGCATCATTAACATCAATTTTAGAGTTTTCTATAATTTCTTTCGTACTTTTAAATACTCGTAAAGTATGTGTATGGTTGTGATAAACTATAGTGTTAGGTAACTCATTTTTAAGGAGTTCAAAAACAAAAGCTTCGGTTTTTTCTATAAGTTTTGACATATATGTGCAGTAAATCTTATCCAAAGTACTAAAAAAATAAAACTATCAACCTTTAATGACAAAAAATAACATATTTCTAACGTTTATTTTAGCCTTCTTATTAACCAATTGCGCCAGTTTTGAAGCACAATATAAACATGAAACTGATACAAAAACACAATTGCCAAATAAAGAAATTCATAAAACTTTTTACTTAGTTGGTGACGCTGGAAAATCTCCTAAAGATGGGTTTTCTGATGGTTTAACAGCTTATAAAAACTTTATTAAAGACAAGAATACTAAAGGAGATTACACTGTTTTTTTAGGAGATAATATATATCCTGCTGGATTACCAACTAAGGATAATGAAAACTATGAAGACGCTAAAAATCACATTCAAGCTCAAGTAAATTCTGTTGAAGGATTTGATGGTAACGTATTATTTATTCCTGGTAATCATGATTGGTATGCAAACGGATTACATGGTTTAAAAGACCAAGAAAAATATATAGAAAAAGCTTTAGGTAAAAATACTTTTCAACCAGAAAATGGTTGTCCATTAGAAGTTGTGGAGGTTAGTGATCAAATAGAATTAATCATTATTGATACACAATGGTATCTAGAAAATTGGAATAAACATCCAACTATAAATGATGAATGTGAAATTAAAACAAGAGAGCGTTTTTTATTAGAATTGGAAGGCGAGTTTAAAAAAGCACAAAATAAGACGGTTATTGTAGCAATGCATCATCCTATGTATACAAATGGGTCTCATGGTGGATTTTATAGTCCTGATAAACATTTGTATCCTTTTCAAAGTAAATTACCATTACCTATAATTGCATCACTTTTAACTCAGGTTAGAACACAAGGTGGAGTATCCATCCAAGATCGTTATAACGAGCGTTATAATAAAATGATGAATCGTATTAGTACCTTAGCATTAGAGTATCAAAACATCATTTTTGCATCTGGACACGAGCATAGTTTGCAATACATAGAAAACGAAGGAATAAAACAAATCGTTTCTGGTTCTGGAGCTAAATCAAGTGCAGCCTCATTAAGTCATAATGGATTGTTTACCTATGGTGGACAAGGTTTTGCAGTGTTAAACATCTATAAAGATGGTAGTAGTTATGTCAGTTTTTATGGCGAAGACAATCAGCAAGCTAAGCTGTTGTATACTAAACAAGTATTTGATAAGCGTGAAGCTGAGTATGATATTTCTACTTTACCTGATAGTTTTGAGACAACAACCAATGCCTCTATTTATACAGAAGAAGAAACTAGTAAAACAGGAGTGTATCAAGCGCTTTTTGGTGAAAAATATAGAGCATTATATAGTCAAAAAGTTAATGTGCCTGTAGCGACTTTAGATACACTTTATGGTGGGTTAGAAATTGTTAGAGAAGGAGGAGGACATCAAACAAGGTCTTTAAGATTGCAAACTAAAGACGGTCGTCAATTAAATATGAGAGCTTTACGTAAAAGTGCAACTCAGTATTTGCAAACGGTTTTATTTAAAGAAACCTATTTAGAAGATGATTTTGATAAGACTAAAGTCGAAGATTTAATACTAGATTTTTACACAGCAGCGCATCCATATGCATTTGCAGTTGTGCCTGATTTATCACATGCAGCAGACGTGTATCATACCAATCCAAAATTATATTATATCCCTAAACATAAATATTTAAAAGATTATAATCGTAATTATGGAGGCGAATTGTATTTAATTGAAGAGCGTCCTGAAGATAACTACACTGACGAGAAAAATTTTGGATACGCAGACGATATTGAAAGTACACACGACATCATCAAAAAAATACGTACAGACGAAAAATATAAAATAGACGAAAACGCTTTTATTAGAGCACGTTTGTTTGATATGCTTTTAGGAGATTGGGATAGGCATCAAGATCAATGGAGATGGGCTCAATTTAATCAAGAAAATGGAGATAAATTGTACCGACCAATTCCTAGAGATAGAGATCAGGTGTTTTCTAATTTTGATGGAGCAATATTAGATATTATGCGTTTTATTTCTGGATCAACAAAACAATTACAAGTATATGACGAAGAGTTGAAAGACATCAAATGGATGAACAGTGCAGGAATAAAATTAGACAAAGTGTTAATCCAAAATTCTGATAAAGCAGTCTGGTTAAAACAAGCGCAATACTTACAAGACAATATTACAGATCAGGTTATTGAAAAAGCATTTAGTAAAGTTCCAACAGAGGCTCAAGACCAGTCCTTACAACAAATTAAAGAGTTTTTAAAAGGCAGACGTGCAAATCTACAAGATATTGCAACACGTTATTCTGATTATTTAAACGAGTTGGTTATTTTAACAGGAACAGATAAGGACGATTATATTGAAGTTAACCGTATTGCAGATAATAAAACACAAGTCGTAATTTCTAGAATTAAAGATGGAGACAAAGCAGATGTAATTGTAGATAGGACTTTTGATAAAGATATTACTAAAGAGCTATGGATTTATGCTTTAGATGATGATGATATTATTGAAGTTTCAGGTAAAGCTAGTAACTTGATTTTTACTAGAATTATTGGAGGTCAAAATAACGATGAATACATTATTAATAACGGAAGGCGTGTGCGTATTTATGATCATAAATCTAAACCTAATACAATCACAAAAAACAAAGGAGCTAAAATCAACTTTACAGATATTTACAATAATAACTTATTTGACTTTCAAAAAAACATTGTTAAAACTAGTGTTATTACACCAAGCTTAGGCTATAATCCAGATGATGGATTTAAAGTAGGAGTTGGTTTTAATTATACCGTTAAAGGATTTTCTCGTAACCCTTACTCGCAACAACACCGTTTTAAAAGTGGATACTTTTTTGCAACAGATGGTTTTAGTTTAAATTATAATGGTGAGTTTGCAAATCTTTTTGGAGATTGGAATCTACATGTTGCTGGACAATTAACTAGTGAGAATTTCACCAATAACTTTTTTGGTTACGGTAACCAAACCGTTAATAATGATGACGATTTAGATTTGGATTACAACCGTATAAAAACAAGTATTTATGCAGCAAGTGTAGGTATTCTAAAAAAAGGTGATTTTGGATCAGATTACGGTGTTAAACTTCTAACTGAAGCTATTGAAATTGGTGAAACTCCTGACCGTTTTATAGAAACAGTTCAACCAGCAGCAACAAATGATGATTTTTACAGCAGACGTTTGTTTGCTGGTTTAGAAGGTAATTTTAATTATAAAAGTTTTGACAATGGTGCCAACCCAACAAGAGGTATGACTTTAGGTATTGATGTTGGAGCCAAAACCGAAGTTAAAGACACTAAATATACTTATGGATTTATAAATTCGAAATTAGGGTTTTACAATGCATTATCAACCAATCGTAAGCTAGTGCTTAAAACAGACGTGCGTTCTCAATTGCGTTTTGGTGATGACTTAATCTTTTATCAAGCTGCTAATATTGGTGGTAATAATGGGTTAAGAGGTTACAGGTTACAACGTTTTACAGGTCAAAACAGTTTAACAGGTAGTGCAGATGTTAGATATAGTTTTAATCAGTTTAAAACTAAAACCTTACCATTGCAATTGGGTGTTTTTCTTGGTGGTGATGTAGGTCGTGTTTGGACAAAGCAAGGTGAGTCTAAAATATGGCATAACGATTATGGTCTAGGATTTTGGGTGACAGCAGCAGATAGTGTTTCTGGTACATTCAACTTTTTTAACAGCGAAGAAGGATTGCGTTTCTCTTTTGGGTTTGGTTTAAATTTTTAAACCCAGTTGCATGAAAAAAATAATAGTCAATGGATTAGAATATTTTAATAAAATAGAAAGTAAAATAGCGTTTTACCCAACACTTTATAGTTTGGCTGGAATGTTATTTGCTTTTTTTATGTACTATGCAGAAAACAAAGGAATATCGTCTTATTTAAAAGACAATATTCCTTTTCTAGTTATCAATAATACAGAAACAGCATTTAATATATTAACCACCTTTATTGCAGGACTAATATCTATTATGGTATTTAGTTTTTCAATGGTAATGATATTGTTAAACCAAGCTTCAAGTAACTTTTCGCCTAGAGTATTACCTGGATTAATTTCTAATAAAAGGCACCAAAAGATTTTAGGTATTTACAATGCTACATTGCTGTTTTGTATTTTTACAATGGTAGCCATTAAACCAGATGCAGATACTAACCAATTACCTGGTTTTTCAGTGTTATTAGCTATTGTTTTTATGGTTTTTTGTTTGGCAGCTTTTATTTATTTTATTCACTCTATTTCTCAAGAAATCCAAGTACACAATATTATGCATCGTCTTTTTAAAGATGCTAAAAATAGATTAGAGCAGTTAATACATTCTGAAAAAAACAAAAAAAATAATTTCCCAAATACAGAAAATTGGTCAACTTTTAATTCTAAAAACACTGGTTTTTTACAAGATATTATGCTCGAGCCTTTCGGCGAATTTGCTAATCAAAACAACAATAAGTTTCATGTTCTAGCAGTTAAAGGACAGTATATTTATAGTGACAAACCTCTTTTTAAAAGTGAATCAGAACTAAATGAAGAACAAATTGAAACCTTAACATCCTATTTTCATTTTTCAAAAGAAGAAGTTATTGATGATAATTACGTGTTAGGTTTTAAACAGTTAACAGAAATTGCAGTAAAAGCAATGTCTCCAGGTATTAATGATCCAGGAACAGCGTCTATCGCAATTGATTATTTGACTAATTTATTCGAAATTAGATTGCAAAAAAACGAAACCAGTCTACTATTTGAAGATAAGGAGGCTTTGGTGAAAATTAATACTATTTCTTTCCAAGAATTGCTTTATTTGGTGTTGACTCCAATAAGGACTTATGCAAAACACGATGTTATCATAATAGGCAAGCTAATAGATTTATATACGCATTTATTTACTAAGCTAGATAATGCTTCAAATTATAAAGATGTTATTATAAATGAAATAAACGCATTATATTTTGATGTTGAAAATAACATCAGTAATCCCAATGATCTAGAGGTGATTTCTAATAAAATGAAAGTGTTTAAATTATAGTTTTAAGCTATAAATATTATTGTCCTCTTTACCAGAATCCTCATCAGTGATGTAAATTGTACTATTGTTTTTAAAACACACACCTTCCTTTTGACTATCATGTTTTAAATCTATCTTTTGGACAGTACCATCAAAAAAAGCGTCGTTTTTAAAATTAGTTAAAGTCCATATACGATCGTGATTTAATAAAACTACTGTTTTGCCATCAGGACTTATATCTGCTGAAGTCACACGTGTGTCTTTTCCTTTTAATTTGTATTCAGTAAGGTAAGTTGCTTCATGACTACCTATTTGATTTGGTATTTTAATCACCATAGTCTTTTTGTTTTCTTTACTAAAAACATAAAAACTATCGTTCCATAAAAAAAACGCTTCAAAATCTTCAGACTTGATGTTTTTTGGAAGCGTGAAGTTTATGGTTTTAGCATTTGTTTTATCATCTATATTGGCAATGTTTTCAATTTTATAAATAAAAAACTGTTTGCGTTTTCTGGAGTTGTTTCCAAAATCACCAATATATAAATTACCATCAGTATCACTTGCTAAATCTTCCCAGTCATGGTTTTTAATATTGCTAATATCAATATCTCTAATAATATCACCTTTTAGATCCATACCATAGACATTATTTTTGTTTCCAGCATCCTCAATAGTCCATAATAGGTCTGAGGTATTAACTAATTGTGCTGCAGAAGCTTCTTGTAGGTCACTATCAATAGACCCTACAACAGTTAATTTACCTGTGTTACATGACATAAAAAGTAATGCTAAAACAGCTATTGGTTTTAACGGAAAAGTCATAAATTGTGATGTTTTAAAATTTACTTAAATGTAAGCATATAGTAAGCCATACGGAAGTTTGAAATCTTAAAATATTAATAAATTTAATGAGTGCATTTTTAAAAATTGGACATCGAGGCGCTAAAGGTCACGTTACCGAAAACACGTTACAATCCATACAAAAAGCTATGGATTTTAATGTTGATGGTATCGAGATTGATGTGCATGTTTGTAAAACGGGAGAGTTGGTAGTGTTTCATGATTTTACTTTAGATAGACTTACAAATGGTACTGGAGAAATTGGTAAAAAAACACTAAGCCAATTGCAAAATTTACAAGTGGAAGATCAATATACTATACCGACTTTAAGAGAGGTTTTACAGTTAATTGATAATAAATTATTAATAAATATTGAGCTTAAAGGCGAAGGTACAGCAATACCGACTTGTAACATTATTCAAGAATTGGTTAATGATAAAAAATGGTCATTAGACAATATTTTGGTTAGTAGTTTTCAGCAAAACGAACTAGTGGATGTGTTTAATTATGATTCAAATATTCCGTTAGGTGTTTTAACAAAAGCAAGTGTCAATCAAGCTATAGTATTTGCCAAAACCATTAATGCAAAAGCTATTCATCCGAGTTTTTCACTATTAAGTAAAAATAATGTACAAAAAGCTAAGGAAGAGGGATTGTTAGTAAATGCTTGGACAGTCAATACAAAACAAGCGATTAAAAGAATAAAAAGTTATCAAGTAGATGCTATAATTAGTGATTTTCCGGATAGATTATGAAACAGTATGATGTAATAGTAATAGGTGGTGGAGCAGCAGGTTTTTTTGCTGCAATTAATAGTGCAGAGTTATATCCTGAATTAAAAATTGCAATTCTAGAACGTGGTAAAGACGTACTTGGTAAAGTTAAAATTTCTGGAGGAGGACGTTGTAATGTTACTCATGCCGAGTTTATACCTCAGGAATTAACCCAATATTATCCAAGAGGGGAAAAAGAATTATTGGGTCCTTTTCATACGTTTATGACTGGAGATACTATGGAATGGTTTGAAAGTAGAGGTGTGTCACTAAAAATTGAAGATGATGGACGTATTTTTCCAATTAGCAATAACTCGCAAACCATAATTGATTGTTTTTTAAATGAAGCTAAAAAACATAATGTGGATGTGTTGACCAATCAATCTGTAATTAGTTTTAAACAAGACCATTCTTCTTGGATTACAGAAACTAAAACGGATACATTTTTATCTGAAAAACTAGTGGTTGCTACAGGTAGTAATCCTAAAATATGGACGTTTTTAAAACAATTAAAACATAATATTGTCACTCCAGTACCATCATTATTTACTTTTAATATTAAAGATAAAAGAATTAATGATATTCCTGGTGTTGTTGCACAAAATGTAAATGTAAAAGTTGTTGATACTAATTTAGAATCTTACGGTCCTTTATTAATAACACATTGGGGAATGAGTGCACCTTCTATTTTAAAATTATCTGCTTTTGGAGCTTTAGAATTGGCAAAAAGAGATTATAAGTTTAAAATAGAAATCAATTTTGTTAATCAGGATTTTGATTCGGTTTTATCTCAATTAAAAACAATTAAACAAGAGTTGTCCAAAAAAACTGTACTTAAAGCAACACAATTTGATATACCAAAACGTTTATGGCAAACTTTGGTTTTAGCCTCAGATATTATAGAGCAAACCCGTTGGGCAGATTTAAACAAGTATCAGTTAGAAGCCTTGGCAAATCAATTAACACAAGCTGTTTTTACTGTGGATGGTAAAAGTACGTTTAAAGAAGAATTTGTAACAGCAGGAGGCATAGACTTAAAGGAAGTTAATTTTAAAACTTACCAAAGTAAATTATACGATAACTTGTATTTTGCAGGCGAAATCATAAATGTTGATGCTGTTACAGGAGGTTTTAATTTTCAAAATGCTTGGACTAGTGGTTATATAGTTGCTAAACATATAAATGCATAAATCATGATTACTTACTTGGCTTTTTTAAGAGGTATAAATGTTGGTGGACATAATAAAATACCAATGCAAGAATTACGTACATTATTGTCAGATATAGGATTAAAAGACGTGAAAACCTACATCCAAACTGGTAATGTTGTGTTTAAAACTTATCAAACCGACATCCAAAAATTGACTTTGAAAATCGAAAATGCTATAACAGAAAATTTTCAATTTTCTATTCCTGTTTTAATTAAATCGCCTGAGGACATTTCAAACTTATTATCAAAATGTCCATTTAATCAAACAGAAAAAGAATCAAGTTATTTTGCATTGTTATTTAATGATATAACTGAAACCCAAAATAATTTAATTAATACATTTAGTTTTCCAAACGAAAAATTTGAAGCTATTAAAGACTGTATTTACTTGTATTCAAGTACAGGATACGGTCATGCAAAAGCAAATAATAATTTTTTCGAGAAAAAAATAAAACTTACAGCTACTACCAGAAACTATAAAACACTGGTAAAAATGATTAGTTTGTCAGAAGGTTAACCCTTGTGTTTAATAGAGTCCCAAGACATTTCAAGAGCCAAATCAATATGATTATTAGTCATTTCTAATTCTTCCTTTATTTTAAGTCTAACAGCAGACACAACATCTCCAAAAGTCATTTGTAACATTAATTTAACAGGCACATCTCTTAAATGTTTGTTTTTTATTCCATCTAAAAATATATCTCTAATATTTGAAATGTAAGGTATAGATTGCTTTACAATTTCTTTAGAGATAATAGGTGGCACAGCAACATACTCTATAAATTTGTATGCCAAAGGGTTGCCTACAAAGTAATTGTATAGGTTTAACCACATGGTTTTGTACTGTTTTTTAAAATCACCTTCGGGTAAATTCGCAATCAGTACTACACCATAATCTTTAACAATCATCATGTAAATTTCTTCAATGATTTGGTTTTTGTTTTCAAAATAATGATAAATTGTACCTACAGCTACGTTTGCTTCTTTAGCAACTTGAGACATGGGAGTAGCGTGTACACCTTGTTTTACCACTAGTTCTAACATAGTGATAATTATGCGTTGTTTTTTGTCCATATAGTAGACGTTTTTAAAGGTAAAACGCAGTGATGCAAAGTTTAAGGGGACTATTTTACCTATCAGTTAACTTGTTATTCATTTTGAAGACACTAATACGTTGTTTGTTAAGGGAGTAACGTATTGAATGTTCATTCGGTACGCAAAATTACTAAAATAGTTTAATTTTTAAAGCTATCTTTGTAAAAATTTAGCATTTAAATGGATTTATCACGCTTTTCTAGTAACATTTATCTCAATACCATAAATAAAGGTTCTGTGTCTTGGTCTTCACCAAGTAATATTGCATTAGTTAAATATTGGGGGAAAAAACAAACTCAAATTCCTGAGAATCCATCTATTAGTTTTACGCTAGATAATTGTAAAACAATAACTGTTTTAGATTTTGTTAAAAAAGAAATCCAAGACGATGTATTTTCTTTTGAAGTCTTTTTAGATGAAATACCTAAGCCTGAATTTCATCCAAAAATCGAAACGTTTTTCAATCGTATTGAAGCATATTTACCATTTTTAAAGCAATTTTATTTTACAATAAACACTAAAAATACGTTTCCTCATAGTTCTGGAATAGCATCTTCGGCTTCTGGTATGAGTGCTTTGGCCTTGTGTTTGATGAGTGTAGAGAAACAGTTAAATCCAAGTTTGTCAGAAACAGAATTTATTGAAAAAGCCTCTTTTTTAGCTAGATTAGGTTCTGGTAGTGCATGCAGAAGTTTAGAAGGGGATTTAGTGGTTTGGGGAAACCATCCAGAAATAAAAGGGAGTAATGATTTATTTGGTGTTAAATATCCATATAAAGTACACGATAATTTTAAAAATTATCAAGACACAATTTTATTAGTTGATAAAGGCGAAAAACAAGTTAGTAGTACTGTTGGACATAACTTAATGCATGGTCACCCTTTTGCTAGTCAGCGTTTTGGTCAAGCAGTAGATAATATATCTAAAATAAAAGTAATATTAGAATCTGGAGATTTAGAAGCGTTTATAGCCTTGGTTGAAAGTGAAGCATTAACCCTTCACGCAATGATGATGACTAGTATGCCATATTTTATATTAATGAAACCAAATACGCTTCAAATAATTAATAAAATTTGGAGTTTTAGAGAGGAAACAAAACTGCCAATAAGTTTTACTTTAGATGCAGGAGCAAATGTACATGTTTTATATCCAGAGCAATATGCTGATGACATTTTAAAATTCATTCAGGATGAGTTAGTTGCATATTGTCAAAACGGTCACTATATTTGTGATAAAATTGGTTTTGGTGCAAAACAATTGTAACTTTATACATCAAATCATCATATAGCTTATGAAAGGTCCTTTATTTTATTCAAAGATTTTATTGTTCGGTGAGTACGGAATTATCAAAGACTCTAAAGGACTGTCTATACCCTACAATTTTTATAATGGTGCACTAAAGACTGAAGATAACCCTTCAGAAGAAGCTGTTAACTCCAATAAAAGCTTAAAGGCTTATGCGGATTACCTAGCTAAAATGGATCAAAATTTAGTGGTTTTTGATATTAAATCTTTACAACAAGACGTAAAAGCTGGTATGTATTTTGACTCGTCAATACCTCAAGGTTATGGTGTTGGTAGTAGCGGAGCTTTAGTTGCTGCTATTTATGATAAATATGCATCAGATAAAATAACAGTTTTAGAAAACTTAACTAGAGAAAAATTATTGACTTTAAAGTCGATTTTTGCAGAGATGGAATCTTTTTTCCATGGAAAATCTTCTGGCTTAGATCCTTTAAACAGTTATTTAAGCTTACCAATTTTAATAAATTCTAAAGAAAACATCGAAGCTACAGGTATACCAACTCAAAGTAGTGATGGACAAGGTGCAGTATTTTTGTTAGATTCTGGTATTACTGGAGAGACAGCACCAATGGTAAGTATTTTTATGGAAAACATGAAAAATGATGGTTTCCGAAAAATGCTTAAAAATCAGTTTATTAAACATACAGATGCTTGCGTTGAAGACTTTTTAAAAGGTGATGTAAAATCATTGTTTAAAAACACTAAGCAATTGTCTAAAGTGGTGTTTAACAATTTTAAACCAATGATTCCTGCTCAATTCCATGAACTATGGAAAAAAGGAATAGACACCAATGATTACTACCTTAAACTTTGCGGTTCAGGAGGTGGAGGCTACATGTTAGGTTTTACTCAAGATATTAAAAAAGCAGAACAAGCACTTAAAGATTATAAATTAGAAGTAGTTTATAACTTTTAAACTCTACAATAAATTTTAATGTTTAACAGGAAACAAAAACATATATTACTTAAGTTTTTTAGTATGTTTTCTGTAGTAAGAGGCTACAATATTTTAATAGTAGTTATCGCACAATATCTTGCTTCCATTTATATTTTTGCATCAGATATGCCACTCAAAAAGGTGTTGTTTGATGTTAATTTATTAATGCTAGTTCTAGCAACAGCAGCTATTATTGCAGCAGGTTATATTATCAATAATTTTTACGACTCTGAAAAAGATTTAATTAATAGACCCAATAAAACAATGTTGGATAAGTTAGTAAGTCAAAACACCAAATTATCATTTTATTTCGTTCTTAATTTTTCGGCTGTTGTTATGGCAAGTTATGTGTCGTTTAAGCCTGTGTTATTTTTTTCATTTTACATTTTTGCTATTTGGTTTTATTCTCATAAACTTAAAAAAAGACCAATTATAGGAAACCTAGTTTCAGCGTTATTAACATTAACTCCGTTTTTTGTCATTTTCGTGTACTATTATAATTTTAAATATGTCATTTTAGTACATGCTGCTTTTTTATTTTTAATAATTTCAATTAGAGAACTAACTAAAGATTTAGAAAATATAAAAGGAGATCTGACTCAAAATTATAGAACTGTACCTATTGTATATGGTGAGGCTACCTCAAAACAAACAATTACAGCATTAGTTGTCGCAACATTGTTTCCTGTTTATTTTTTAATCGCAAAATTTGATATTGGTTACATGTATTTGTATTTTTTTATATGTGAAATTCTATTGATCATATATCTAATTTTACTTTGGAGTTTTTCAACTAAAACTCAATATTTGTGGCTGCATAATATTCTCAAATTTATAATTGTAGCAGGTGTTTTTAGTATTTTATTAATTGATGTTGATTTAGTTATTAACCGTATTATGTCAGTTAATTTTATTTAATAATTAACGATTAATAAGGTTTTTAATTTATAATGAAAAATTCGTTGTAGATTTGCAAAAAATAAATATTATGAGTAGACAACAAGGTGCTAATGGTAAAGGAAAGTCCTCTGGTAGAGGACGTGATAACTCAAAAAGCAAAACTTATGCTAGAGGTAACGCACCAGTTAAAAAGAAAACTACACCAAAATCTAATAGTAATCCTGATTTAATAAGGCTAAATAAATATGTTGCCAATTCTGGAATGTGTTCTAGAAGAGAGGCAGACCAACATATTGCAATGGGTTTAGTGACTGTAAATGGAAAGGTGATTTTAGAAATGGGTTATAAAGTAAAACTTGATGACGAAGTCCGTTATGATGGTGCACGTATTAATCCTGAGAAAAAAGCCTACGTTTTACTAAACAAGCCTAAAGGTTTTGCAACAACTACCAGCGAGCAAAAAGGACGAACTGTTATGGATTTAGTATCTAATGCAACTAGTGCAAGAATAAAGCCAATTGGTCGTTTGGGACGAAACTCTACAGGACTTTTATTATTTACAAATGATGAGAAAGTAGTTAGCAGATTTACAAGTTCTAATAAAGGAGTTGAAAGATTATTTCATTTAGAATTAGATAGAAATTTAAAATTTGAAGATTTAAAAACAATTAGAGAAGGTTTTAAAATTGAAGGAAAGCAAATTAGTGTTGAAGAAATTGATTTTGTTAATAATACTAAAAACGAAATTGGTGTTAAAATAAAAAATACTGGTAATACAATTTTACATACCATTTTTGAGCATTTTAAATATGAATTGGTTCGTATAGATTGTGTTCAAATTGCGCATTTAACCAAAAAAGATATTCCTAGAGGTAATTGGAAAATATTATCTCAACAAGAAGTAAATACTTTAAAAATGATGTAAAAAAAAGAGCNCTACGTTTTTAGTTTTATATTTTATTCTTTGTTTTAAAG